>NZ_AEPN01000020.1:0-77838 GCF_000185925.1 Paracoccus sp. TRP
GAGCGGCACCAAACCGTGACAGGTCCACAGCGGCTGAAATCGCAAGCCTGCCGGGAATGACGATTGAGCATGTGATGGCGATCACCGGACATTCGAGCGAGCAAATGGCGCGCCACTACAGCCGGAAAGCGGACATGCGGGCGAAGGCCAGAGAAGCGCAGAACGCACGACGAACAAAGGCAGAAACCGGAAAGGCCGATTGAAACTCTGCGAGCCGTTATAGTAATATCAAATAGTTAGGGCGATAAAGACATGGTTGAGAAACATCTCTTTCGTGAGTGTCGTACCCTTGCGCAGGCTCAGCAGTTCGAGGATCTGATATTCCTTGCCGGTCAGATTGACCGGACGCCCGCCAACCTCAACCGAACGCGCATCCAGGTTCACCACCATCTCGCCAGTGCAAATGACCGATTGGCTATGTCCCTTGGAGCGACGGATAATGGCCTGAATACGGGCCACAAGCTCATCGCGGTTGAAAGGTTTGGTCATATAGTCGTCAGCACCGAACCCGAAACCCCGCAGCTTGCTTTCGGTATCGTCCGATCCGGTAAGGATAAGGATGGGGGTGTCGACACGCGACATGCGGATCTGCCGCAATACCTCCATGCCGTTCATGTCCGGCAGGTCCAGATCCAGCAGGATCAGATCGTAATCATAGAGCTTGGCAAGGTCGATGCCCTCCTCCCCCATGTCGGTGCGATAGACATTATAACTCGCATTTGTCAACATCAACTCGATGCTGCGCGCGGTGGTGGGATCATCCTCCACAAGAAGGATTCGCATGTCTTTCCCCTGTTTAACCAACGAACCGATTAAGCTTGGACGTAAAAGGTTAATATCAGGTTACCTGCTGATTTATCAAATTTGTCTTTATCTTTCTTGTCTGAATTTTTGCAGCTGCGTGATTTTCAGCGCATTCCGACCATGCCGTGTGACGGCACCGATCCAGGCCTCCAGCTCTTCCTCAGTCAGGCTATAGCAGCGCAGCGCCTCGTCGCGCGTGATCAAACCATATTGTACGGCAGCGACCACAACCGCCTTGCGGCTGGCGACCCAGCGCGTCTGCGGCAGCGGCAGATCAGCCAGGGTCAGTATGCTGCCATCGGGCAGGGTCACAGTCCGCGGGCCAGAGGCCTTTTTAAGAAACATCCGTAAATTCCCCGTCTTTCCAAACAGTTCTTCCATGATTTTCTTAATCCGAAGTGAAACCATCCCCGGTTTTGCCCGCGCCACCCTTGAGAATGGCAATAATTTCCCTATAAATATAACGAAATCCGGGGCCGGAATCTGCGCGCCTCGCGAAAGGACGATCCATGACAGTGTCAGACCCCTTGCTGCGCAGTGCTGCGCCCGTTTCAACCGTGAATTCGCTGGGCTTCGCCAAGCCTCCGGCGCAAACGCGCGTGGTTGTGGCAATGTCGGGGGGGGTCGACAGTTCGGTGGTCGCGGCGATGCTTGCTGCGCAGGGCTATGATGTGATCGGTGTGACGCTGCAGCTTTACGATCATGGCGCGGCGCTGGCGAAAAAAGGTGCCTGCTGCGCCGGGCAGGATATCCATGACGCCCGCCGTGTGGCCGAGCGTATCGGTTTTCCGCATTACGTTCTGGATTACGAAAACAAGTTTCGTGAATCGGTAATCGAGGAGTTTGCTGACGCCTATCTTGCCGGCGCAACACCGGTTCCCTGCATCCGCTGTAATGAACGCGTCAAGTTCCGTGACCTGCTTGAGACCGCGCGTGATCTTGATGCCGATTGCATGGCGACGGGCCATTATATCCGCCGCCTCGAAGGGCCGCATGGAGCCGAGCTGCATATGGCCGCTGATCCAAACCGCGACCAGAGCTATTTCCTGTTCTCGACCACGCAAGAACAGCTTGATTTTTTGCGCTTTCCGCTGGGGGGACTTGCGAGCAAGGCCGAGACCCGGGCGCTGGCCGCCCGATACGGGCTGGCGGTAGCCGACAAACCGGATAGCCAGGACATCTGCTTTGTACCGAATGGCAACTATGCCAGCGTGATCGAAAAGCTGCGTCCCGGCGCGGCCGATCCTGGCGAGATCGTCGATATGGACGGCAATGTGCTGGGTACCCATCGGGGTGTCATCCATTACACCATCGGTCAGCGGCGCGGGCTGGGCATCGGCGGGCTGGGTGATCCGCTATACGTGGTCCGGCTTGCGCCTGAAACCCGGCGCGTCGTTGTCGGCCCCAAAGAAGCTCTGGCGACGAAAATCGTGCCGGTGACCGAGGTGAACTGGCTGGGCGATGAGCCTTTCACCGGCGAAATCGCGATCAGCGCCCGCATCCGCTCAACCCGGCCGCCCCGGCCTGCGATCCTGCGCGTGACCGGAGACCGCCGCGCAGAGATCGAGCTGCTCGCCCCCGAAGAAGGGGTAAGCCCGGGTCAGGCTTGCGTTTTTTACGCGACCGACAGCACCCGGGTTCTGGGCGGCGGCTGGATTGCACACCGTCGCGGCGGCTAACCTTCAGGCAGCCGCGGCAAGATTGCGGATACGCTCGACCATAGCGCGCAACCCGTTCGAACGCTGCGCGGAAAGATGCTCTTCGAGCCCCAGGCGGGCCAGCTCGGCGGTAGCGTTGATGCCGGCGACCTCACCGACCGGAACCCCGGAGTAAAGCGCGTGCAGAATCGCGATCAGTCCGCGCACGATCAATGCGTCGCTATCGCCCTGAAAATCGAAACGTCCGCCCTCGATCCGCGGCATGATCCAGACCTGGCTGGCGCAGCCTTCTACCTTGGTGGCCGGGACCTGCAATGATGCGTCCATCGGCGGCATCGCCTTACCCAGTTCGATAACGTGACGATAGCGATCCTCCCAGTCGTCAAGGAAATCGAAAGTCTCGGCGATCTCTTCAAAGGCTGGCGTGGCCATCGGGGCATCCTCTCGCGTGGGCGGCCATGGATAGCGCGATGACCGGACGAGGTCAAAGAGGCTTTCGCCCTCGCGCGACTTGCCCTATCACTGCCCCAAAGACTTGGAAAAGCGGGGACAGCGTTCATGCGGTCAAGAACATTAGGCATCCTTGCCTGTACAATGCTCGTGCTGGCTGGCTGCGGCCGCATGGGGGACAGCAGCTGGAACCCGATGCGTTGGTTTGGCAGTTCTTCCGAGCCGCAAACCCTTGAGCCCGAGGGGGGCTATCCGACCTCGGTTCAGGATGGACGCATCCCACTGGCCCGGGTCACCGGCGCGAAATGGGAGCCTATCTACGAAGGCCGCATGCTGGTCGTGACCGGACTGGGCGCAAGCAAAGGCTGGTGGGACGTCGCCCTGGTGACCGAGGTGCCGATGCCCAAGGGCCGTATCCGCCCGGATGAAAACGGCGTGCTGCGCCTGCGTCTGGTCGGCAAGCCGCCACAGCCTGGCACATTTGCCGCCGTCAATCCGCCGAACCCGGCGAGCGATACAGCCACGGTCGCGCTGACCATTCCGAACGCAGTCCTGCCATCGCTCCGCGAAGTCGTGATTACCGGCGCCACCAATTCGGTTACGCTGCGGCGCTGACTTATCTGAGATGGAGCGACGAAGAGGCCGGGCATCCCGCGCCTCTTCTCTTTTTGTTCTGCGCCCCTCGCAAAATGATCAGCCGGACACCACTCCCGAAGCAAAAAGGGGAAGGTCCGTCACAAGGCCCCTCCCCTAAAATCAGAAATCGGTGGCCTGCTCAGACCATTTTGCGCAGATAGGTCCAGGTCGGCACCAGCGCATTACGCGCCACCGACCAGCTTTCCGCATCGCCGAGATATTCAAAACCACAGTTGGTCAGTACCCGGGCCGAGCCGGGGTTGTCCTGAAATGCCTCGGCAAAGAGCGTGCGCGAACGATGCGGATTAGCCTCAACCAGAGCCGAGACCGCCTCGGTCGCAAAGCCGGTGTTCCAAAAACCAGCACCGATCCAGAAGCCAAGCTCGGATTGCTCTTGATCAATGCGGGTCAGTGAAACCACGCCAAGGACTTCGGCAAGCTTATTTGCCGAACCGTCGATAGCCCAGACATCCTCGTCCCGGTCATCCGACATGGCACGGCGGACATAGGATTCAGAGGCACCGGGCGGCAAGGGGTGCGGGATGGAACGGGTTCCCCCGGCTACGCGTCGGTCGGCGGTATAATGCGCGATGAGCCCCGCATCCGAGGCCCGAAGCGGCCGCAGGACAAAGCGCTCGGTCACGATCTCGATCTGCCGCGCATCCGAGGAAATCAACTCATTCATGTCACTGTTCTCCCCCTAATTACTTGCACTGATATGGGTACGAACCCCGAAAAAGCGAAGGGGACCGGCATCGGCCGATCCCCTTTTAGCATGCAAGTGTTAAACTTGGCTTACTCGGCGGCCTCTACGTTGGCAGGAAGCACGGAAATGTAAGTGCGGCCCTTGAGGCCCTTCTTGAAGGTTACCTGGCCGTCGGTCAGGGCGAACAGAGTATGGTCGCGGCCCATGCCGACATTCTGGCCCGGCCACCAGGTGGTGCCACGCTGACGCACGATGATGTTACCGGCAACGGCCTGCTGACCGCCATAAAGTTTCACACCGAGACGACGGCCAGCCGAATCGCGGCCGTTGCGGGACGAACCGCCTGCTTTTTTATGTGCCATGGTTCAGTCTCCTTTTGCCTCAGTTAGCGTCTTCGGCCGAAGCTACGGCTTCCGACTTCTTGGCTTTCGCCGGTTTGGCAGCGGCTTCCAGTTTGGTGCGCGCGCCGACGGCCGGCTTGACGTTGGTCTTGTCGCCGCCTTTTTCAAGCAGCTCGGTGATGCGGACCAGCGTCAGCTGCTGGCGATGGCCACGGGTGCGCTGCGAGGAATGTTTCCGGCGGCGCTTGACATAGGTGATGACCTTGTCGGCTTTGATCGTGTCGATGACCTCGGCCTGAACGGCGGCGCCTTTCACCAGCGGCGCACCCACGGTCGCGCCGATCATCAGCACGTCGTTGAATTGGATTTTGTCGCCGGCTTCGGCGTTCAGTTTTTCGACGCGCAGCACATCACCGGCCTGAACCCGGTACTGCTTGCCGCCCGTCTTGAGAACTGCGAACATTCCGTCTTTCCTTGCTCTGCCGCGTCCTTCGGCCCCATATTTCAGGTATTGCCGGGGTTGAACCCCGCCTTCGGACAGCGCACCCTTTGTTCTGGGTGAGATTTTAAAATGCAATACCGGCAACGGACGTAAGCCCGGCCGGTCGCGGGTATATCGCGGATTCGCCCGGCCAAGTCAACAGAAATGGCTGCTCAGCGCCACAGATTACGCGCCTGACCGACTGTCAGCTGCCGGCCCTCGCCCGGTTGTCCCGGATTGCGCGACAAAAGCGGCGCGGGACGCGGATCGTTGCCGATATGAACCCCGCGCGCGCGGTTGTGCGGATGATGCGGAGCCTCATCCATCGTCAGGACGGGTGCTGCGCAGGCATCTGTTCCCTCAAGCTCGGCTGCCCAGTCATCACGGCTGCGGGAGGCGATGCGTGCCGCCAGTATCTCGCGCAGCGCCACCCAATTTGCAGGATCAGCGCGGTCTGGCAGATCAACCCCGGCCAGACCCAGGCGCCGGATCAGCTCGGCCCAGAACTGTGGCTCTATGGCGCCAACGGCCAGAAAACCACCGCAGGCGCAGCGATAGCAGGTGTAGTAAGGTGCGCCACCGTCCAAAAGATTCGCCTGCCGTTCGACCTGCCAAAGACCGTTTACCCTTAGCCCGGTGATCATCGCCATCAGATGCGCGACGCCATCGGTGATCGCGGCATCGACGACCTGCCCCTTGCCCGTCTCACGCGCGGCAAGAATCGCGGCCAGCATACCGGCCACCAGATACATTGAGCCCGCAGCAAAATCCCCGATCAGGTTCAGCGGCGGGACCGGATGGTTCCTGGGCCCGATAGCAGCAAGCGCGCCGGTGATCGCCAGATAGGTCAGGTCGTGACCAGCGGTGTGTGCCAGCGGCCCGCTTTGCCCCCAGCCGGTCATGCGGCCATAGACAAGGCGTGGGTTTGCAGAGAAATCCTCTGGCCCCAGGCCCAGCCGCTCCATGACGCCGGGGCGCATGCCCTCGATCACAGCATCGGCGCGCAGAATCAGATCGCGCGCCAGATCTCGGCCTTGGGCGGATTTCAGGTCCAGCTCCAGCCAGTCGCGCCCGCGGTCTAGGACGTCCCGGCTTAGCGGAAAAATCTGCGGCGAACCGGGCCGCGCGATCCGCACGACCTGCGCGCCATGGTCGGCAAACCACATTGCGGCAAAGGGCGTCGGACCGATGCCCGCGATTTCGACAATACGCAGGCGGGACAGCGCACCGGTCATGCCGATACCTCATCGCAGAGGCAAGGCATTGAATACAAAGGGAAATGGTGGGCGGTGAGGGACTCGAACCCCCGACATTCTCGGTGTAAACGAGACGCTCTACCAACTGAGCTAACCGCCCCCGCGCAGGCTGATAGCGCGTTCACGCCGTCCTTGGCAAGCCGCATCATTTACGCAGCCGCGCAATCAGCGAAGAAGTGTCCCAGCGCCCGCCGCCCATGTTCTGCACTTCCTTGTAGAACTGGTCGACCAGAGCTGTCACCGGCAGGGTCGCGCCGGTCTCATCGGCAGTGGCAAGACAGATGCCCAGATCCTTGCGCATCCAGTCCACAGCAAATCCAAAGTCAAAGCGGTTCTCGGCCATGGTCTGATACCGGTTCTGCATCTGCCAGCTGCCCGCAGCACCCTGACTGATCACCTCGACCACCCCGGGGATCGACAGCCCGGCCTTTTCAGCAAAATGCAGCGATTCCGACAGCGCCTGCACCAGCCCTGCGATGGCGATCTGGTTGCACATTTTGGTGAGCTGGCCCGCGCCCGAGGGGCCCATAAGCTTACAGATCTTGGCATAGGCGGCAATCACCGGCTCGGCCCGGCCATAGTCATCCTCGCTACCGCCGCACATGACCGAAAGCTGGCCGTTCTCGGCCCCGGCCTGACCGCCCGAAACCGGAGCGTCGACGAAGCCCAGCCCCGCCTCAGCGGCATGGGCCGCAAGCTCACGCGTGACCGCCGCCGAAACCGTCGTGTGATCGACAAAGATCGCACCCTTGCTCATACCTGCAAAGGCCCCGGCTTCGCCAAGACAAACCTGACGCAGGTCGTCGTCATTACCGACGCAGGCCATGACGAATTCAGCCCCTTCGGCAGCTTCTTTGGCCGAGACAGCGCGGCTGCCCTTGTGGCGCGCGACCCAGGCCTCGGCCTTGGCGGGGCTGCGGTTCCAGACCGTCACATCATGGCCCGCCGCTGCAAGATGCCCGGCCATGGGAAAGCCCATCACCCCCAACCCCAGAAACGCCACCTTTGCCATCAATTTTCTCCCTCGCATCGAAAGGCGCGTTGATCCGGCCCGCGCCCTGTCCTATTCACCCCGATGAATTTCATCACCCGGCGCGGGGGTCAACCTCTCGCGCCCAAGTTCGGGCTGCGCCTCTTCATGGTGACACTTTTCCGCTGGCTTGTGCGCCTGACCGTCGGGATGATCCTGCTGACGCTCGCCTTCGTGGTGCTGGCCTGGTATTTCGCCATCCGGTCGCTGCCCGACTACGATGGCACCTATGTCGTGCAGGGTATCTCGGCCCCGGTCGAAATCGTGCGCACGACCGAGGACGTGCCGCATATCTTTGGCAAAAGCGACCGCGACGTCTTTTTTGCGCTTGGGCTTGCCCATGCTCAGGACCGGCTGTTCCAGATGACCGTGCTGCGCCGCGCCGCCCAAGGCAGGCTGGCCGAGATCTATGGTATGGGCGCCCTGCCCGCTGACGATCTGGCACGCCGGCTCGGGATCTATCGCAATGCCCGCGCCTCGCTTCAGGCCCAGGACCCCGAGGTGACCGAAGTCCTGCGCGCCTATTCCGACGGCGTGAATGCCTGGATCCAGCAGATCAATCTTGGCGCACGTGGTCGCGGAGCACCCGAATTCTTTTTGTTCCCCGACGATATCGCCTATTGGGAGCCCGCAGATTCGCTGGCGATCCTCAAGCTGCTCGCGGCGTCTTCGACCGTACAGGTCCGCCGCGAGGTACTGCGTGCAAGGCTGTCGCTCGCCGCACCCGAGCGTGGACAGGATATGGTCGCCATGCCGGGCGAGCCGCCCATGCCGGATTATGCCTCGCTTTTCCCCGGCACGCGCTTTACCGCCCCGAAACGCGGGACCGATACGCCGGACTGGACGACGGCGCTTGCAGGCTATCTGTCGCCCTCGCTTGGGGCATCGGCCAATGGGTTTGCAGCGGCAGCACGGCGCACGGCGGCCGGGGGGGCGCTGCTTGCCAATGATCCTCAGTTTCCGCTGACCGCACCGGGGCTTTGGTACCTGGCGCGGCTTGAGCTTGGTTCAGGCGGGGTGATCGGCGGCACCATCCCCGGCATTCCGGCTGTTCTTTCCGGGCGTAACACCCGCCTCGCATGGGGGGTTACCCCGGCACAGATCGACGATCAGGACATCTTTATCGAAGAGGTTCAGCCCGGCGATCCCAACCGTTATCGGGGCCCACAGGGCTGGACCGCATTTTCGACCCGCCGCGAGATCCTGCGTGTCCGCGGCGCCGAGCCGCAAACCATTACCATGCGCGAGACCGAGAATGGGCCGGTAATCCCCGCCTCGCATCTTGGTATCGGAACCATCCTGCCGCCCGGCCACGTCGCTGTCCTGTCCTGGACCGGAGCCTTTGGCGAAGATCGCAGCATGACCGCGCTGATCGGGCTGATGCAGGCGCAGGACCGGCAGGCAGCCGCAACCACTTTGCGCAATATGGTAGCTCCGGCGCTGACCGTTACGCTTGCCGATGGTAATGGTGTGGGGCAAGTCCTTGTCGGCGCCGTGCCGCAGCGCCCCTCGGCCCATCAGACGGGGGGGCGGATGCCCGCACCCGGCTGGATCGTTCAGAACCGGTGGCAGGGCATTGCGCCTGCCCCTGCAGAGCTGACCGATCTTGCCCCCGAAAGCGGCATCGTTGCCGCCACGGGTGCGGCACTGCCAGGCATGACGGGCCTGGGCTATGACTGGGCCGACCGTTTCCGGCTGGACCGGCTGCGTCTTCTCATCAACTCGCGCGAGGTGCATTCCCGCGACAGTTTCATCGCCGCCCAGAACGATATCGTCAGTCCGGTTGCCCGCGCGCTTTTACCGCTGGTGGGCGCCGAGCTGTGGTTCACCGAAGAGCCCGCAGCCCAGGGCACGCCCGAACGGCTGCGTCAGGACGCCCTCGCCCTTCTTGCAAATTGGGACGGCGCGATGAGCGAGCATCTGCCCGAGCCGCTGATCTATGTTGCGTGGATGCGCGCCTTGCAGGACCGGCTGGTCCGGGATGATCTTGGCCCGCTTGCCGACGACCTGAACGAGCTTTTTCCCGAATTCATCGACCGGGTGTTTCGCAATATCGACGGCGCGGCCGTCTGGTGCGATATCCGCCAGTCCGCACCGGTCGAAACCTGCACGCAAATCGCCCGGCAGGCGCTTGACGCAGCCCTGCTGGATCTGGTCGCCCGTTTCGGCCCGGATCTGGCAAGCTGGCGCTGGGGGGACCTGCACCGCGTCCGCCACGTTCATCCGGCGCTGGGGGATATGCGTGGCATTTCCTATATCGTGAACCTGATCCAGCCGACCTCGGGCGGAGAGGCGACGATTGCGCAGGCGGGCTTTCTTGGCACCGGCCGCAACCCCTGGCTGAACGTGACCGGCGCGACTTATCGCGGCGTATATGACCTTGCCGACCCGGACAGCTCGGTCTTTATCATCTCAACCGGGCAGTCGGGGCACCCCTTCTCGCGCCATTATGACGACATGGCCGAGCTGTGGCGACGCGGTGAATATGTGGTCATGTCGCTGGACCCTGCCCTTGCCCGGGCGGCGGCGGCGGGCATCACCCATCTGCAGCCGGCAGGGGACTAGGGGCTTGCATCCTGCGCCCGGCCGGGCTTCCCTGCCGGGGAAACGATCAAAGGGGTAATCATGGCGCGCAAGATCATCATCGACACCGATCCCGGACAGGACGACGCCGTCGCCATCCTGCTGGCCTTGGCCAGTCCCGAGCTTGAGGTTCTGGGTCTCAGCGTCGTCGCAGGCAACGTCCCGTTGCATCATACCGAGCGGAATGCACGTATGCTCTGCGAACTTGCAGGCCGGCCGGATCTGCCAGTCTATGCCGGCAGCGACGCGCCTTTGCAGCGCAAGCTGGTCACGGCCGAACATGTCCATGGCAAGACCGGTCTTGACGGCGTTACCCTGCCCGAGCCGACCATGCCGCTTGCCCCCGGCCATGCTGTCGATTTCCTGATCGAGACCCTGCGCCGCGAAGAGCCAGGCACCGTCACGCTGGTTCCGATCGGTCCCCTGACGAATATCGCCGCCGCTTTCCAGCGCGCGCCCGATATCATCCCGCGCGTGCAGGAAATCGTGCTGATGGGCGGCGCCTATTTTGAGGTCGGCAACGTCACTCCCACCGCCGAATTCAACATCTATGTCGACCCCGAGGCCGCCAAGATCGTGTTCGCCAGCGGTGCGCCCCTGACGGTCATGCCGCTTGACGTCACCCATCGCGTGCTGACCAGCCGCCCTTGGGTGGAAACCATGCGCGCAATGGGCCGCGTCGGCCAGGCGGTCGCCAGCTGGACCGACTTCTTTGAACGGTTCGACCGTGAAAAATACGGCAGCGAAGGCGCACCGCTGCACGATCCCTGTACCATCGCATGGCTGCTGAAACCCGATCTGTTCAGCGGCCGCTTCATCAATGTCGAGATCGAGACGCAGGGTGAATTCACCCAAGGCATGACCGTCGCCGACTGGTGGCGGGTCAGCGGTCGTACGCCAAACGCAACCTTCATCCGCGACGTGCAGTCCGATGCCTTCTTTGCACTGCTGACCGAACGGATCGGCAATCTCGACCGTCAGGTCGGCCAGGCCCGCTCTTTTTGATCCGGCTGCCTGGGGCGGCCGGAATTACTGCCCCGATTGCTCGGCAGCCGGCTCGGTCGGCTGATCGGGCTGAGCATTGGTTGTCGACGCAGCGGGCGCAGCATCGGGTTTCTCTTCCGCATCAGGCTGGACAGGACCAGCGCCGATTTCACGGTCTATCCGAGCGATAAGGTCGTCGGTCACGTCGATGGATTGCGAAGCGACAAAGATTGCGCGGTGCTCCAGAACCACCACCGCACCCCTTTCGCGCATCAGCGACGCAAGGATCGGCAGCGCAGTGTCCAAGAAAGCTCGCCGCTCTTCTTCGGCCTCAATCTGCAACGCGCGCACTTCGGTATCCCGTTCGCGGCGAACCTCAACAACACGCTTATCGAACTCATCAGCGCGCTTGCGAAACTCATCAGGCGGCAGCGTCCGGCGCAAAGCGGTCAGCTCTTGCTCTTCCGAGGCGAATTGCTCGGCCAGCCGATCATTCTCGGCCGCAATTTCGCGTCGGCGCTGTTCGATCTCTTCCTGCACGCGCTGTCCCCATTGCGAGCGCGCGTATAGCATGTCCTGATCAATGGTCAGGACTGGCAGCACAGCCTGACCATTCGGCAGCGGAGCTTCGACGACGATCGGCATCACCGGCCGTTCGGTTCCATCGTTCATCGTCGGCAGAGGCTGGGCCAGCGCGGCAGAGCCCACCGCCAGAACGGCGGTGGCAACCGATGCCGCGATGCCCTGTTTGTCCACCATCAGAACTTGGTCGAAATGGTCAGGTCAAAGGACTGTTCTTCGTCATAGTCCTCTTTCTTCAGCGCCTTGGCAAAGTTAAAGCGCAGCGGACCAATAGGCGTCGTCCAGAAGATCGAGGCCCCGACCGAAGCGCGGATCTTCATGCTGTCATCCACCTCGGTTTCATTCGCACCGATACGGTTGTCGAGCCCCCAGACCGAGCCGGCATCGGCGAAAAGACCGCCGGTGATGCCGTATTCTTCGGGCAGACCCAGCGGGAATTGCAGCTCGGTGCGCAGCGCCCAGAAATAGTTGCCCCCCAGCGCGTCCTGGTTCGGTGCCTCAAGGTCGCGCGGACCAAAGCCGTTCGGCTCAAACCCGCGGATCTTGCTGTTCCCGGTAAAGCGGCTCATGAACCGGCTGTTCTGATCGTCCAGCATATGGACGGCCCCCGCCTCGAACTCGGCCAGCATGGTCACGCTGGGACGCCAGGCCCGGCTTTCGATCCCGGCATAAAGTGTGCTGGTGACGGATTTCACATCCCCGCCCACACCGGCAAAATCCTGACTGAACCGCAGCCGATAGCTGGTCAGCGGATCAAGACCGGCGATGCGGCTGTCATAGCTGTAGGTATAACCAAGCGCCGAGGTGAAGAAGCCGCCCTGCTCGCTGAAGAGAATGGGCGATGAGCCGACGACCTCGCCGCTTTCGGGATCGACATGAGGCGGTTCAACGTCGAACAGCGTATCCTTGCTAAGCTTGTAACGCAGCTCAAGCCTGCCGTTTTCCGAAATCGGGAACTCGATCCCCGTCAGCAGACCGACGGTTCGGGTATTATAGTCCGAATTCAGCCGGTCAGTGGTGTTGTACCACAGCTGGGCCCGCGCCTTAAGGTTGCGGCCAAGGAAATACGGCTCGACAAAGGTCAGGCCCGAGCTTTTCGTCCCCGAGCCGGTCGCAAATGACAGATCGACCTGCTGACCACGGCCAAGGAAGTTCTTTTCGGACAGCGAAGCGTTGAAGCCAACGCCCGAATTCACGCCGTAGCTGACACCAAAGTTCAGACTGCCGGTCGGCTGTTCTTCTACGTTCACGTCAACGACGACCTGTTCGGGCGACGAGCCGGGACGGCTTTCGGCCTGAACGTCCGAGAAATAGCCAAGCGCGCGCAGCCGTTCAGCCGAGTTGCGGATCTCACGCGGGTTAAAGGGGTCGCCTTCGACCGTAGAGAACTGACGGCGGATCACCTCGTCCAGCGTGGTGGTGTTGCCCTCGATGTCGATACGCTCGACAAAGACGCGCGGGCCGCGTGTCAGGGCAAAGGTCAGGTCCAGCGTCTGGTTGCGCTCATTGCGGGTGACGCGCGGCTCGATGCTGACAAAGTTCAGCCCCTTGCGCAGCGCCAGCGCCTCCATGCGGCGAATCGTGGTTTCGATGATCGTGGGGTTATAGACCTCGCCCCGACGAACACGGTTCTGCTGCTGGAACTCGGCCGCATCCACGCCGGGGACTTCGCTGATCGTGGTGATATTGCCAAAAGTATAACGCGGGCCTTCATAGATCTGGAAGGTGATGTAGAAGGCATCCCGTTCGCGTGCGAGTTCGGGGGCAACGGCCTGAACGCGGAAATCGGCATAGCCGCGCGAGCGGTAAAAGTCGGTCAGCAGCTTTTCATCGACCGGCACACGGTCGGGGGCAAAGGTGTCGCGGCGGATAAAGGTGCGCAACATGCCCGCCTGCTTGGTTTGCAGAACGTTGCGCAGCCGGCGGTCCGAGAATGCGCGGTTGCCGACAAAGCCGATACGCTCGATCTCGGTCACATCGCCTTCGCGGATCTCAAAGACCAGATCGACGCGATTGCCGCTGCGGCGGATGATGCGCGGATCGACCCGGGCGGCCAGACGCCCCTGCGAGGCATAGACTTGGCTGATCGCGGCAGCGTCTGCCTCGGCCTGGGCTGGCGAATAGACGCGGCGTGACTGCGATTTGACGATCTCGGACAAATTCGCATCCTTGAGACGCTTGTTGCCTTCGAATGCGATTGTGTTGATGGTCGGATATTCGGCGACCCTGACGACCAGCGTCCCGCCCGAGGGCACCAGCTCGACGCTTTCAAACAGGCCCGAGCTCTGCAGCCGTTGGAGAGCGTCGTTCAGGGTCCCGGCGGATACGTCCTGGCCGCGCGGAAGATCCAGATAAGACAGGATCGTCTGTGGCTCGATTCGCTGGTTTCCTTCGATGCGCACATTGCTGAAGACATAGGCTGCGGCTGGGGTTGCCGCCATTCCTACCGGCACAGCCACCGCCAGCGCCGAGATCAGCGCCAGCGCGCCCTTGCCGAGTTTCCTGTCCGTCATCGCCGCCCCTCGCGAAAAATGCGTTGCCTGGCAGGTTGACCCCACCGGATTTGCCACGATGGATACAGCGAAGCATGCGCTACTGTCAAAAGGTCAGGGCCGATCAGGGGCAGAAAAGATCGTTGGTGAGGCCCAGCACCATCAGCGACAGGACCGCAGCAAGGCCCAGAGCGGACAGAATGTCCATCACCCGGTCCGACGGCCGCCGCCTTGTGACCGCCTCATAAAGATAGAACATCAGATGCCCGCCATCGAGCATAGGGACCGGCATCAGGTTCAGAAAACCGATGGCTGCCGACAGCACCGCGATCCACCAGATGAAGTTTCCGCCCCCCGCCGAGGCAGCCTGCGCCGTCGTCTCGGCAATCGAGATCGCGCCACCCAGATTACAGCTGCCGATCTGACCAGTAATCATCGCCCACAGCCCCGAAACCGACGAGGCAATGATATCCCAGGTCCGGCTGACACCGATGCCGGCAGCCTCACCCAGACCAGCGGGTCGGGTCGCGGGATCAAAATAAGTGCCGGCGCCAGTGACGCCGATCAGCCAGCGCCGGGTATACCCATCCTCGGTCGGCAAGTCCTGCTCACGCGCGGCAAGGGTATAGTCCGCAACGCCCGCGCCCTCGCGCCAGACCTTCAGCAGCACCGGACGCCCGCCAGCCTTGGCAACATGTTCGCGCAATTCGTCAAACCGGAATACGGGCGCACCGTCGATCGCCAGAATCACATCGCCCGGTTTCAGCCCCGCCGCCACAGCCGCGCTTCGCGGAGCAACCCCCGCAATCAGCGGCGGCATCGGATCAGGACCTGGTACAGTGATCCGGGTCCCGTCCCGTTCGACCGTCCAGTCATGACTTTCACGCGCCGGCAGCTCTGCAGCCAACCGGCCAAGATCGCGCCAGTCAGAGACGGGCGCACCATCCACTGCAACCACCCGGTCGCCGGTCTGCAATTGCATCTCGACCCCGGGCGGGGTCGGATGCAGGCGGCCGACCCGCACCTCATCGACCGGCAGCCCCTGCCAGATCGCCATTCCAGCAAAAACCAAAACTGCCAGAATAAAGTTAAACACCGGCCCCGCAGCCACAGTGGCAAATCGCGCCCAAAGCGGTGCTCCGGTCAGGCTTTGACGGGTCCGGGCAGGATCAACGGGCACCGATCCGGCGCTCGCAGCGTCAGCATCACCCAGAAAGCGCACATAGCCACCCAAGGGAATCGCCGCGATCTGCCACAGCGTCCCCCGTTTGTCGCGGCGGGAAATCAGCCTTGGACCGAAACCCAATGAAAAGACCTCGGCCCGGATACCCGAAAGACGCGCGACGATATAATGGCCGTATTCATGCACAGTCACGATGATCGACAGCGCCACGATAAAAGAGGCCGCCGTCCATAGAAAACCGCCCAGCATGTCCAAAAGCACGCTCATGCTGCCCCCTGCCATTGCGCAGCGGCACGGCGCGCGAAACCGTCCCAATGCAGCACTTCTTCCAGGTCGCGCGGGCTTTGGGAAAAGCCGGATTCGCGGGCGGCAAGTGCCAGCGCATGTTCAACCGCCGGAGCCATTTCGGTAAAGCGGATGCGGCCTGCAATGAAATCGTCCAGCGCCTGCTCTTTTGCGGCATTCAGAACCGCCCCCGCCGCGCCGCCCGCCGAAATCGCCTCGCGCGCCAGACGCAAAGCGGGCCAGCGGGCCTCATCAGGCTCGGCAAAAGTCAGGCTGCCGACTGCGGCCAGATCCAACGCAGGCACCGGCAAGGCCGCGCGTGCAGGCCAGTTCAGCGCGTAACCGATTGCATGGCGCATGTCCGGCGCACCCATATGCGCAATCGAACCGCCGTCGCGATGCGTCACCATGGCATGCACGATGGATTGCGGATGCACGAGCACGCGCAAGCGATCAATGCCCAGCCCAAAGAATTCATGAGCTTCAATGACTTCCAGCGCCTTATTGAACATACTTGCGCTGTCGATAGTGATGCGCTGGCCCATTGACCAATTCGGATGGCAACTCGCCTCGGCCACGGTTGCCTGCGCCAGACGCTCAAACGGCCAGTCCCGGAACGCCCCGCCCGAGGCAGTGATCGTCACATGCCTGACAGTTTCAAGGTTTTCTCCCTGAAGCGCCTGAAAAATCGCGGAATGTTCAGAATCAACAGGCAGGATCTGCGCGCGCCTGTCCTGTGCCCGCGCCATCACAAGCGGACCCGCAGCGACCAGCGTTTCCTTATTCGCCAGCGCAAGGGTGCCGCCCCGGTCCAGCACTGCAAGGCCGGGCGGCAGACCCGCCGCACCCACGATAGCCGAAAGCGTCCAGTCCGCCGGACGAGCGGCAGCCTCGGCCACGGCAGCTGCACCCGCCGCCGCCTCGATCCCGCTACCGGCAAGGGCGGAACGCAGCTCATCCAACCGCTCGGGCCACGCGGTCACGGCAATCTCGGCCTTCAGTGCCCGCGCCATCTCGGCCAAACGGGCGATATTGGCGCCGCCGGTCAGGGCAATGGTGCGAAAGCTCTGCGCGCCTCCGGCCCGCATAAGCAGATCGAATGCGCTTTCACCGACCGACCCGGTCGCGCCCAGCACCGATATGCTGCGCATCCTTCAGCCTCCGATCACTGGCAACAGATTGGCAATCAACAGCAAAAGCGCCACGAGCAGGCTGCCCGACATGGCATCGAACCGGTCCATAAAGCCGCCATGGCCCGGGATCAGGTCCGAGCTGTCCTTGACCCCCACACGACGCTTGAGCCAGCTTTCAGCGATATCGCCGAACTGCCCGGCAACCGCAAGCAGCGGCCCAAGAATCACCACCGGCCACGACGCCTGCCCCACGATCATCAGGATCAACGCCAGCACAAAGGCGCCAAGCCAGCCGGCGACGGTACCGCTCCAGGTCTTTTTGGGGCTGATCGCAGGCCAAAAGCGGGGGCCGCCAATGCGGCGGCCGACAAAATAACCCAGCACGTCGGAAAGGACCACGGTTCCGACGATCCATGCCAGTGTCGGCAGACCCATCACCTCGCGGATCACGACCAGTGCATAGCCAGCGCCGAAAATTGCAAGCGTGAACATCAGATAGGCCGGGCGCTCATGCTCATGCGTACCGTGCCAGCCGGCAATCATCGGCACCAGCACAAGTGTCAGCGGCCAGTCACCTGGCAGCACCAGCATCGCAAGCATCACGAGACCCGAAAGGATCCCGATCAGCACCGGATGGCGCGGGCTATGAAACTCGGGGTGACGCCAGCCGGTCAGGCGGGCAAGTTCCCACATCATCAGCCCGACCACCAAAGCCGCACCGAAACGAATCCAGATCCCGGTCGAGATCAGCAGCACCAGCCCCACAACCGCCAGCGCCGCGCCCGAAAGCACGCGTGGCCAGAGATCGGCCCTTTTGTCGCGGCCGCGCCTCAGGGCGCCACGCAAACGGCTCGGTTGTGGATCGCCGCTGTTCATGCCCCGCCAAAGCGCCGCTCGCGCATCCCGTAGCGATCCAGTATCTCTGCCAGATGTGCGGGGGTGAAATCCGGCCAAAGCGTCGAAGTGAATTCATATTCCGAATAAGCCGCCTGAAAAGGCAGGAAGTTCGAGGTCCGGGTCTCACCACTGGTGCGAATCACCAGATCCGGATCGGGATGACCGGCAGTATCCAGACAATCGGCAAAGTCGGCCTCGGTCGGATTCGAGACCTCACCCCGGGCGATACGCTCGGCCAGACGTGCCGACGCGCGGGTCAGTTCGTCCCGGCCACCGTAATTGATCGCAACCGTCAGATTCAAACGGGTATTGACGGCGGTGCGCGCCTCGATCCCCGCCATCAGACGCTGCAGTTTGGGCTCAAGCCGTTCACGCCCGCCAATAAAGCGCATACGCACACCCTCTGCGGACAGCGCATCAGCCTCACGCTCAATATAGCGGGCGAAAATGCCCATCAGGCCCAACACCTCTTCGGTCGAACGCTTCCAGTTTTCGGTCGAAAAAGCATAGACCGTCAGCCAGTTGACCCCGAGATCGGGACAGGCGCGGACGATCTGTTTGACGCGCTCGGCCCCGCGCCGATGCCCGACCAGACGCGGCCAGCCCCGGTTCTTGGCCCAGCGACCATTGCCGTCCATGATGATGGCGACATGACGGGGCCGCTGTCCCTGCCCTGAGGGCTTTGCAAGGCTGGCTGCACTCTCGGCCATATGCGTCAGACCTGCATGATTTCGGCCTGTTTGGCCTCAAGCGCCTGATCCACGGCCGCAATCATCTTGTCGGTCAGCTCTTGCACGGCGGTTTCCCAGAACTTCTGGTCATCCTCGGACATGCCCGAGGCTTTGGCCTTTTTGATCTGGTCCATCCCGTCGCGGCGCACGTTGCGGATGGCAACACGGGCGTTTTCGGCATATTGCGCGGCCACGCGTGTCAGCTCCCGGCGGCGTTCCTCGTTAAGTTCGGGGATCGGCAGCATGATGATGGTGCCGTTGAGCTGGGGGTTAATGCCCAGACCCGATTCGCGGATAGCCTTTTCAGCTTTGCCGACCAGGGCCTTGTCCCAGATATTGATGGTCACCAGCCGCGGTTCGGGCACGTTCACCGTACCGATCTGGTTGATCGGTGTGAGTGAGCCATAGGCATCCACCATGATCGGTTCGACCATGGTGGCCGAAGCACGGCCAGTGCGCAGCGAGGAAAATTCATGGCGCAGGGACTCCATCGCGCCTTTCATGCGGCGTTCCAGGTCGTCGGTGTCGATCTCTATGTCGTCGGACATGCTCGGTCATGGCCTCTGTGTTGTGGTTTTCGCAGCTTTTAACCGAGCGACGCCCACATAGCAAAGCCTATGCAGCAATTTCAGCCGTGAACGCGCGTATAGGTGCCGCTGCCCGCCAGAATTCCGCGGAAGCCGCCGGGCTCATCCAGCGAAAAAACAATGATCGGCAAGTCGTTGTCCCGCGCCAGTGCAATGGCCGAGGCATCCATGACCCCCAGATGCTTTTGCAGGACTTCGTCATAAGTGACGTTATCATAGCGCTGAGCATCGGCGAATTTCTGCGGGTCCTTGTCATAGACGCCGTCAACCTTGGTGCCTTTGAAAATCGCCTCGCAGTTCATCTCATTGGCGCGCAAAGTCGCTGCGGTATCGGTGGTGAAATACGGGTTGCCCGTACCAGCGGCGAAAATGCAGACCCGTTTTTTCTCAAGATGGCGGATGGCGCGGCGACGGATATAGGGCTCGCAGACCTCGTCCATACGGATGGCCGAGATGACGCGGGTATGGATGCGCAGAGCCTCCATCGCGGCTTGCATCGCCAGCGCGTTCATCACCGTGGCAAGCATGCCCATATAGTCAGCGGTCGCGCGCTCCATTCCCTGTGCACTGCCTTGCAGTCCGCGGAAGATATTGCCGCCGCCGATGACCATGCAGATCTCGACGCCCATGTCGTGGACGGATTTGACCTCTTGCGCGATGCGGGCGACAGTCGGTGGGTGCAGACCGTAGCCTTGATCACCCATCAGCGCCTCCCCCGAAATTTTCAGCATGACGCGCGAGTATTTTCCGGGAGTCTTGGACGCGCTATCCGACATGGGTTCACCTTTTCGCGGCTGTTTCATCAGCGCGCAAAATGTCGCAAACAGGGCCCATGTTCAACCGCCGCCTTCCAAAGTCGCTATGACTGAGCGTCATCCCATCCTGAATGAGCTCGATCCCGGGCGTCATGTGCTGATCGCAGGCCCTACCGCCAGCGGCAAATCCGCGCTCGCACTGACAATTGCAGAACAGCAGGGCGGCATCGTCGTCAATGCCGATGCGCTGCAGGTCTGGTCATGCTGGAACCTGCTGACCGCCCGCCCCTCGCCCGAGGATGAGGCCCGCGCGCGCCATGTGCTTTACGGTCACATAACCCCTGATCGCGCCTATTCGGTCGGAGAATGGCTGGCCGAGGTCGCAGAGCTGATCAAAGCCCGTCAGACCCGGCTGATCATCGTCGGGGGTACCGGACTTTATCTCAGCACACTGACCCGGGGTCTGGCCGCGATTCCCCCGACCCCGCCCCGGATCCGCGCTCAGGCCGACCAGATCCTGCGCGAACCAGGCGGGCTGGCGCAGTTGGTCAGTGAGCTTGATCCGGCGACCCGCGCCCGGATCGACCTGCAAAACCCGGTGCGGGTCCAGCGCGCATGGGAGGTCTTGCAGGCGACAGGTCGCGGCATTGCCTTGTGGCAGGCCGAGACGCCACCGCCGCTGATCTCGCCCGAGGCAGCGCATCTTTTGGTCCTGCAGGCAGACCGCGACCGGCTGGCCGAACGTATTGCCCGACGCTTTCATCAGATGATCGCGCAAGGTGTGCTTGATGAGGTCCGTGCGGTCCTGCCCGACTGGAATCCCGGCGCGCTCTGGGCCAAAGCCATCGGCGCGCCCGAGCTTGTCGCCCACCTGCAAGGCCAGCTCAGCCTCGAAGAGGCAACTCGGCTCGCCATTATCGCCACCCGTCAATATGCCAAGTCGCAGCGCAGCTTTTTCCGGGGACGGATGCGGGACTGGCGCCGGATCGAAAGCAATATCTGAGCAGTGCCATTTCAACCTTTGCGATATTTATTAACCTTTTCGCAACTTTTCAGAAATATCGTTCGCACAACGACACGCGTGACAGAAACGGGATCTCTGGATGAAATTGTTGCAGGTTGCTCATGGCAAGCCAGCTTGGCGTTTCACTGAACCGCACGATCCGGTCGTGGCAAGGCTGCACGCCGCCGGCATCAACCTAGGAACGATCATGGACCCGGGGGAACACGATCCGCGCCTCCCTCCGCTCGCCGGGCAGCCACCTGACCCCCAGTCACGGTAGGACCGACCGCCACCACCGAACCATCCGCACCCGCCGGATCACGCCTCAGGCGGGTGGGCTTGGCGAACCGGCCCACTCTCTCTCTGCTGCCCGCATGCGCCAGGGATAGCTTGCGCCTTATTCCTCTTGCTGGTCTGCATTGGGGCGGCCCGACACGGGTACACAGCGCGCCGCCTAATCCAAGTATGCGTGGCGACTATCGTACGTTGCACCCGATCAGGGGGCTCGGGACCAGGGGCGGCCGCGGGGCCTCCTTATTCCCGGAAACTACTCACTGAATCATGCACCAACTGTACCACCTGCTGCAGCCATGGCTGTTACAGGATGACAGGACGACAGTCGCAAGGACAAGGAGAATAAATTTTTTCATGCCAGCCACTTAACCGTCATACAGCAGCTTGTCCAGCCTGCCTCACCGGCGGGCTTTGATCTTTCCGCGCCATGATCGTGTGCTGCTGCCCGGCCGTACCGCCCTCATCCCCACCGACACCGTCTTTACCGCCAGACCGTCAGCCGATGTTGAGGGCACGGTACACCGATTCCACCCGGTTATTGCCGGGACCTGACGCTACCGGCCATTTTCAACTGCTGTATGCTTACACCAGAGCTCTTGACGAAGGCGCTAATTGCTCTGGGCGCGAGCAACGATTCGGGGGATATCACGGCCTCATCTTGGTCGGAACCAATCACTACGACACTATTACGACCCGATGCGAGCCTGACCCATCGCAAAGCCACTATCACCGGGACAGCCAGCGCGCACGTGCCGGCCGAGAAGCATCTCTCCCGCTCAGGGATGCATCCCGATCAGGCGATATCTGAAATTCCGGGGCAACC
This sequence comes from Paracoccus sp. TRP, assembly GCF_000185925.1. Lineage (NCBI taxonomy): Bacteria > Pseudomonadati > Pseudomonadota > Alphaproteobacteria > Rhodobacterales > Paracoccaceae > Paracoccus > Paracoccus sp. TRP. The sequence continues at coordinate 21,695 of NZ_AEPN01000020.1, forward strand.
AGACTGCGCTCTGACAGAGCTTGGCAGCAGCTGCTTGCGGCAAGCGTGGCGTCGAAATCGCTATCCGGCACGGCTATAGCGGGTTGGGACATTTCATCCGCAGCTTGACCGCTGCCATCGGATGCAGGTTCGAAAACTATCGTGAGATGATGCACCAAAAGCGCGCTGAAGAAACACCGGTCACGGTTTCCAGCGCAACCGTCAGCGCACAAGATGAGCCAAGCGTGGAAATCAGGCGCCGCCACATACGGTCGTCGCCTTGTTTTCCAAGGAAATGCAGAGAGACCAGCCCACCGTCAGCCTATGCGCTGTCCTCTGGCGATCGCCGCATACGGCTCAGCCCTGATCGCTCAGCGCATCGCCCTCATCCTCGTCATTGGCACGCTCGGTTTCGTCCCGCCCACGGAAACCTTGCGCAACAACAAATTTTTCCGAGGAATCCGAACGGCTTGCAGGCGGCTTTACATTCGCGACCTTGCTGAAATTACGCTTGAGCATGACCTGCATTTCAGCCTCGGCCCCGCCAGCCAGAACTTTGGCGACAAAGGTGCCACCGGGTTCGAGCACGTCAAAAGCCAACTGCGCTGCCGCCTCTACCAGCGCAACGATGCGCAGGTGATCGGTCGCCTTGTGTCCCGATGAGGCAGCCGCCATGTCCGACATCACCACATCGGCCCGACCGCCCAGCCAAGCCTTGACCAGATCGTCCGCGCCATCCGACAGAAAGTCCAGTTGGTGAATCTCGGCGCCCGGGATGGGATCGACCTCTTGCAGATCGACTCCAAGCACCCGGCCCACCTTTTTGCCGGACCGGTCGCCAAGGGCGTTCACCCGTGAAACCGCGACCTGACACCAGCCTCCGGGCGCACAGCCCAGATCGACCACCCGCGCGCCGGGGACAAGAAAGCCGAACTTGTCGTCAAGCTCGATGATCTTATAGGCAGCGCGGCCACGATAGCCCTCGCGCTTGGCGCGGGCGACATAAGGGTCGTTCAGCTGCCGCTCAAGCCAAAGCGTGCTGGAAAGCTTGCGCCCCTTGGCGGATTTCACCCGCACCCGCAATTCACGCTGCCCGCGGCCCGAGCTTTTGCGCCCTTCCCCCGGTTTTTTGTCCTGTGCCATCTTATGCTACCCCGTTCAAACCATCCGGGGCCAGCACCCCATCCTTGACCATCTGCGCGTATAGCAATCCTTCGCGCAGGCCGCGATCAGCGACCGACAAACGCGTCGTTGGCCAGACCCGCATCAGCGTCTGCAAGATCGCCGCCCCGGACATGATCAGCGCATGCCGCTCGCGCCCGATTCGGGGATCGGCGCGGCGGCCGTCCGGCCCCAGGGACAGATAGTCCCGGATCACCCTGTCGATCTGTGCCGAGGTCATGATCAGCCCATCCACCTTGGTCCGGTCATAGCGACGCAAGCCCAGATGGCTGGCAGCAACCGTAGTGACCGTGCCCGAAGTGCCGATGATCTGGAAGCCGTCCTCCATGGTCGAGGCCAGCGAATAGGGCGCGAAATCCGCCAGCATCTCTTCGAAATGCCAGGACATCAGCGCGAAACGACCCTGATCATCCTCGACATCCTCGAACTGGTCACGCAGCGTCGCCACGCCAAGGGGCACGCTGATCCAGTCAACAACCCGCGCGCCCCCGGGCCGCGAGTCCCGAAACCCGTTGCCCAGCTGCATGATCGCACGGGGCCGCTCTTTCGGCTCGACATCCTCAAGGTCGATCCAGACCAGTTCAGTCGAGCCGCCCCCGATATCGACGACCAGCAATTGTTCGGTCCGCAGACAGACAAGCGGCGCGCATGAAATCACCGCAAGCCTCGCCTCTTCCTCGGCATCAATGATCTCGACCGGCAACCCGGTTTCACGCCGGATCATGCGTAGAAAATCGCGGCTGTTGCGGGCCCTTCGACAGGCCTCGGTCGCGACAAGACGCATGCGCGTGACCTTATGCGCCTCAAGCTTGCGCCGGCACACCTGCAAGGCATGAACCGTCCGCGCCATGGATGAGCGCGACAGCCTGCCTGACGCCTCGAGGCCCTGGCCCAGCTGGACCGGCTTCGAGAAGCTGTCAACCACCTGAAACTGACTGCCCGCAGGGCGGGCAATCAGCATCCGGCAGCTGTTCGTGCCAAGATCCAAAGCCGCATAAAGCGGCCCGTCCTCGGCCGGGCGGGTGGCGAAAGGCTCGACCGTTTTTCTCGGGAACGCGTCCGCACCCGCAGGACGCCTGGGCGTCATGGTCACGCCCTCCGATATCAAGTTGAACCAAAAGTAACCTGCCCCCGGCAGGCGTTCAAGGGGGCGTGCCTCTCGACAGTGTCGCTGGCGCGGGCTATGCCCTGATCCATGATCGTGATCGCCGCATTCATTATTGGCGCAGCGATCGGCTGGATGCGCGCCGTGAAAGCCGGTGGCAGCCGCGCCGACAAGCTGCAATATGCCGCCGCCCACGCCCTGGCACTGACCGTGCTGGGTGTGTTCCTGACCGTGCTGATTTCCCGGATGACGTGATGTTTCGGCCCTTTCTCGACAGTCTGCGCAGGCACGGGGTGCCAGCCAGCCTGCGGGAATACCTGGACCTGCTGGCCGGGTTGCAGGCAGGGCTGTCGGACTGGTCGCCCGAAGGATTCTATCACCTTGCCCGCGCCACGCTCGTCAAGAACGAGGCGCATATTGACCGATTCGACCGCGCCTTTTCCGAGGCCTTCTCGGGTCTTGAGGAAATCCCGGTCGAGGCGCTGGTGAATGAGGTCTCGATCCCCCATGAATGGCTGGAAAAGCTGGCCGAAAAGCTGCTGACCCCCGAAGAGCGCGCCGCCGTCGAAGGTGCCGGTTCCTTTGAAGAGTTGATGAAGCGCCTGCGCGAACGCCTGGCCGAACAGCGCGAGCGCCATCAAGGCGGTAGTAAATGGATCGGTACCGCCGGAACCTCACCCTTTGGCGCCTATGGCTACAACCCCGAAGGGGTGCGTATCGGCCAGCACGAAAGCCGCCACCGCCGCGCGGTCAAGGTTTGGGATAAGCGCGAGTTTCGCGACTTTGACGATTCGGTCGAGCTTGGCACCCGTAACATCAAGGTGGCGTTGAAACGGCTGCGGCAATGGGCCCGCCACGGCGCCACCGAAGAGCTGGACTTGCCCGGCACCATCCGTGCCAGCGCCGAGCACGGCTATATCGACGTCCAGACCCGGCCCGAACGTCACAATGCTGTCAAGGTACTGCTGTTTCTGGATGTCGGCGGCTCAATGGATGATCACACGCGGCTTGTCGATGAGCTGTTCTCGGCCGCCCGGGCCGAGTTCAAGCATCTTGAACATTTCTACTTTCACAACTGCATCTATGAGGCACTGTGGAAGGATAATCGCCGACGCTGGACCGAGACCACCCCGACATGGGAGGTCATCAACCGCTTTGGTCGCGATTATAAGGTGATTTTCGTCGGTGATGCCTCGATGTCGCCCTATGAAATCGCCATCCCAGGCGGCGCGAATGAGCACTGGAACCCCGAATCGGGCGAAGTCTGGCTGAAACGGCTGCGTGAAACCTGGCCCGATCATGTCTGGCTGAACCCGGTGAAGCGGGCGGATTGGGACTATACCCGCTCGATCACCATGATCCGCGAGATATTTGAGGACCGCATGCAACCCCTGACCCTTGAGGGGCTGACTGAGGCGATGCGCCTTCTTGGCTGATCCGGCAGGGCGCTTCATACTGGTGCCATGCTGAAGTTTTTGCCGATCCTGCTGATTCTGCTGTACGCCCTTGCGATGTGGTTCTTTTCCACATGGCGGCTAAGGGCGATGCTGAACGCCCAGTCCACCCCGCTGACCGATCCCCGGCTGTTGCCTTTGCTTGAGCGGCTTGGGCGGGCGATGGATCTGCCCCGCATTCAGGCCCATGTCTATGAAGTCAGCATCGTCAACGGTTTGGCCGCACCAGACGGGCGCATCTTTCTGACCCGCGGTTTTCTGGACCGACTGGATCGCGGAGAGGTCACCGAGGCAGAGCTTGCCTCGGTCGTCGCGCATGAACTGGGCCATGTCGCCCACGGCCACACCCGGCGACGCATGATTGATTTTGCCGGTCAGAACGTGGTGCGAATGATGCTGGCCGGTATTCTGGGTCGGATCGTGCCCATCATCGGGGTCTGGATCGCCAACCTTGTTACCAGTGCCATTGTCGCCCGCCTGTCGCGCAAAGACGAGTTCGAGGCCGATGCCTTTGCCAGCGCCCTGATGGTCAAGGCTGGCCTCGGCACCGAGCCGCAAAAGAACCTGTTTCGCAAGCTGCGCAGGCTGACCGGGACCGATACTGGCACCGCGCCCGCATGGCTGTTGTCCCATCCGCCGACCGAGGCGCGCATCGCCGCCATAGAAAAACTTGAGGCGCGCTGGGGCGTCAGTTGACTTGCCGCCCGTAGGGAATGGGATATTCTGCGAACACAAGCAAAAGTTTAGTTCATGACCCGACCCTTGCGCCGTCGCGTGCTTTACATCCCGGGCTATGACCCGATCCCGCCCCGCCGCTATCGCGAGCTGTACAAGCGCGAAGGCACGGAACAGGCGCGCATTTCAGGTTATGAGCTTGGTTTCGGCGCACGCCGCGACCGTAAGAATTTTGGCTGGGGCGTCACCGGCCAGTTCGGTGACCAGCGGATCGAAACCGAATTCGAGGTCCTTGTCTGGGCTGATATCGTGCAGGGCTCGATGGGTCAGGGCATCCTGACCACTTATGGCCAGCTTCTCCGCACCGCCTGGGCCTATATCGGCTCGGGCGCGCTATTCAGGCTGATGCGGCTGCGGCGCGGGCCGGTCATCGCCGCGCTTTATCCGGTTGTGGTGCTGCTCGTGCAACTGCTGGTTTCGGTCCTTGCCGGGGTGCTGGTCGGTTGGGGGCTTGGGCACCTGACGACCCTTGGCTGGTGGCTGGGTCTGCCGGTGGCGCTGGCGCTGACCTGGGGCGGCCTGCATCTATGGCGGCGCTTTGATGGCAAGATCTTTGCCTGGTATCTGATGCATGACTATGCGTTTACAGCGCAAAATCAGGGGGCTTACCCCCCGGCACTGGAAAAGCGCATTGCCCGGTTCGCCGACCGCATCGCCGAGGTTCTGGCCGATGACTGGGACGAAGTTCTGGTCATCGGCCATAGCTCGGGGGCCTATCTTGGCATCTCGGTTCTGGCGGACCTGATCCGCTCGGGCCGGGTGCCAAAGGGGGGGCCGCAGCTTTCTTATCTGTCGCTTGGCCATGTCGTGCCCATGGCTTCGTTCCTGCCGCGTGCGAACCGGTTGCGCGCCGATCTGCGCTATCTTTCGGCACGGGATGAGCTGGACTGGATCGACGTGACCGCTCCGGGCGATGCCTGTTCCTTCGGGCTTTGCGATCCGGTTTCGGTCTCGGGGGTCGAGCCGGCCGACCGCCGCCACCCGCTGATCCTTTCCGCAGCCTTTGCCCAGACCCTGTCGCCGGAAAAGCGGCGCGAGCTGCGCGGTCGCTGGTTCCGGCTGCACTTTCAGTATCTCTGCTCCTTCGACCGGCCCGGAGATTACGACTATTTTGCCATCACCGCGGGGCCGCTGACGCTTGCACAGCGATTTGCCGGGCGCGGGCATTCGCCCGGCCGCATCGCGCGCGCCGTCAATCGCTGGACCAAGACATGATTCCACCAAAACCAAAGGGGCGACAAGGCCGAGGCTCGGTCTGGCGCTTTATCCGGGATTTTCGCCGCGACATCCTGTCCGCGCAATCTGACCGTCTTTATCGCGGATGGATGGCCGAGTTCCGCGGTCCCTTCATCCACAGCTTTACCTGCAACGACCCCGCGCTGATCGACCTGATCCTACGCAAGCGGCCGATGGATTTTCCGAAATCTCCGCGTATGGCCGCTGGTCTGCAACCGCTGCTTGGCAATTCGACCTTCATTTCGAATGGCGAGACATGGCTGCACCAGCGCCGCATCATCGACCCTGCCTTTGAGGGCGGCCGCCTGCGCGAGACATTCCCGGCGATGTGGGACGCGACCCAGGCCGGCGTCGCACGCCTTGCCCCCCTGGCCGACGGGGCAGATATCGACATCGAGCCCCAGACCAGCCATATCGCCGCCGATGTGATCTTTCGCACGCTGTTTTCGATCCCGATCGAAGATCAGATCGCAGCGCAGGTTTTCCAGGCCTTTCGCGAACATCAGGATGCTCAGCCCATGGTCAATCTGGGCGGGCTGATCGCCCTGCCCCGTTGGGCACGGTTCCACAGCCGTCAGGTGCGCGAAACGGCGCGTCGCATCCGTGGCCTGATCCGTCAGCTTGTCTCGGCCCGCGCGGAACAGATCGACGCAGGCACTGCCCCGGATGATCTGGCGACCAAGATCATGACCACGCCCGATTCGCAGACCGGCCGCATCTTTTCGCAGGCCGAAATGATCGACGAGGTCGCAACCTTTTTCCTGGCCGGGCATGAAACCAGCGCCTCGGCTCTGGCCTGGGCGCTTTACCTTCTGGCCGAGCACCCGGACTGGCAAGAGCGTCTGGCCGAAGAAGCGCGCCAGAACCTTGCCCCCGATTTCTCTGCCATCCGTAGTCTGCCGCTTGCCCGCGCCGTATTTCGCGAGACGCTGCGGCTTTATCCCCCGGTCGCCATGACAGTGCGCCAATGCCGCCGGCCCGAGACGCTGCGCGACCGCAAAGCTCCGAAAGGGGCGCAGCTGGTGCTGTCGCCCTGGCACCTGCATCGCCATGAACGGTTGTGGGACGACCCGGACGGTTTCAACCCCGCACGCTGGGAGACCGAGAACGGCAAGACCTGTCTGCGTGACGCCTTTATCCCCTTTTCGGCCGGGCCACGCGCCTGTCCCGGCGCAGGTTTTGCCATGATCGAAGGGCCGTTGATCCTGTCGGCACTGTTACGCGCCTATCGGCTGGAGCCGGGGCAAGAGCGGCCGGTCCCGATCATGCGCCTGACCCTGCGGGGTAAAAACGGCATCCACATCCGCCTGACGCCACGAGAGGCAAAAGAGAGGACGGCGAAACAGGCCTGAAGCCCCCTCGCCCCCGCATCTGCGATCAAAGCCGGTAGATCGCCGAGAACTTGTCCTCAAGATAGTCCAGCAACGGCTTTTCGCTGATCTCGGCACCGGTGGCGCGCTGCAGCAGCTCGCGCGGCGGATAAAGGCCGCCATGGCGCTGCAAGTTCTCGCGCAGCCACTCGACGGCGGGGTCGGCCTCGCCGCGCGCCAAGGCCTCGTCCAGATCCGGTACCGCCGCACGCAGCGCGGCATGCAGGCACCCGGCATAGACGTTGCCCAACGCATAGGTCGGGAAATAGCCGAACAGCCCGACAGCCCAATGCACGTCCTGCAAGACGCCGTTTGCAGGACGGTCCACCGCCACCCCGAAATCATTAAGGAAACGGGCGTTCCAGGCCTCGACCAGATCTTCGACATCCAGCCGGCCCGAAATCAGGTCACGCTCAAGATCAAAGCGCAGCATGATGTGCAGGTTGTACTGGATCTCATCTGCCTCGGTCCGGATAAAACCGGGGGTGACGCGGTTCGCGGTCTCATAAAAGGCATCGGCGTCGGACACCGACAACCCGCCAAAGGCATCCGACATGCGCTGATAGAGCCAGCCGGCAAACGCACGGCTGCGGCCCAGCTGGTTCTCATAGATCCGGCTTTGGCTTTCATGCACGCCCATCGAGACGCCGCGCCCCAGCGGGGTAAAGGCGTGATCGCTGTCAATGCCCAGCTCATAACTGGAATGGCCGACCTCGTGGATGGTCGAATACAGACAGTTGAACGGGTCGGATTCAACGACGCGTGTCGTAATACGGCTGTCCTGCCAGCGCCCCGAGCTAAAAGGATGCACGGCGATATCCAGCCGCCCGCAGGTCCAATCATAACCAAAGGCAGTTGCACAGGTCCGCGCCAGCCTCATCTGGGTCTTAAGCGGAAAGTGCCCGGTCAGCGGTTCGGGCTGATGGGCCGCGCCCAGCACATCCTCGCGCAGCGCGACAAGACGCGGGCGCATGGCGTCGAAAAGCGCCGCGATCTCGGCCTGTGTGGTGCCGGGTTCGTAATCGTCCAGCAGCGCATCATACAGATCACCGCCATCGGCAAGCGCAGCCGCCTCTTCGCGCTTGAGCATCAGGATGTCGTTCAGAACCGGCAGGAAATCTTCTGGCGCGTCCTTGGCCCGGGCGTCGGCCCAGATCCCCTGCGCAAGCGAAGTCTGCCGCGCCAGCTCGGTCGCCAGACGTGACGGAATGCGCGAGGCGCGGCGATAGTCGCGTCCGATCAGTTCAAGGATGCGGGCATCCTCATCGTCCTCAGCCTCGGCCCGATCCAGCCATTCGCCGATGCGCGGGTCGGTGCGGCGCTCGTGCAGAACGGCCTCCATCGCCGCCATTTCCTCGGCGCGCTGCTCGACCGCGCCGCGAGGCATGACTGTTTCCTGGTCCCAGCCAAGGCGCTCGGCGACCGAGGACAGCGCCTCAATCTGGCGCTGAAATGCGAGAAGATCGTCAAAAGCGCTCATCGGACAGTCCCCCGGACCGAAGTTTCATAAGGATAGCGCGCATGGTGGCGCGCGCGCAGGATCAGCGTGAACAGTGCCACGGCACCGATCTGATGCGCCAGCGCCAAAGGCAGGGGCGAGGCATGCATGACATTCATGATGCCCAGAAGCACCTGTACCGCCAGCGCGACGATCATCACCCCGTAGGCGCCGCGGGTTGTCGGATGGGGCGAACGGCGGGCCCGCAGGAACACCACCACGGCAAACACCGTCAGCAGATAGGCGACCATACGGTGGATGAATTGCACCAGCGCCGGATTTTCAAAAAAGTTGCGCCAGCCAAGCGTCGGATTCCAGATCTCGGCGGGGATCCATTCGCCACCCATGGTCGGCCAGCCGGTGTACATGCGGCCCGCATCGATACCGGCAACCAGAGCACCCAGAAGGATCTGGACAAAAGCCAGATGCATCAGCCCGGTGGTCATGGAAAAAAGCTTGGCCTCGCCCGCACGGCGAGCCCTGAGCAACGCGGCCTCGCTGCGCGAAAGGGACAGCACCAGCCAAGCGATCAGGCCAAGGATGGCAAAGGCCAGGCCCAGATGCACCGCCAGCCGGTATGACGCGACGCGCACCACGTTGCCCGACAGGCCCGAATGCACCATCCACCAGCCGATCGCACCTTGCGCGCCCCCCAGAACACCAAGCAACAGCAGGCGCGGTGTCCAGCCCGCCGGAATGCGCTGCGTCGCCAGAAAGATCAGAAAACCGGTCGCCCAGATCAGGCCCACCAGCCGCCCCAACAACCGGTGCGACCATTCCCACCAATAAATGTGTTTGAATCCCGCCAGATCCATATCGGGGTTTTCGATCCGGAACTGGGGGATCTGCTGATATTTGTCGAACTCGGCCTGCCATGCGGCCTGATCCATGGGTGGCAGCGCACCCGTCACCGGCTTCCATTCGGTGATCGACAGACCCGAACCTGTCAGCCGCGTCGCCCCCCCCAGCGCGATCATTGCCGCGACCAGTATGAAAAGCACGATCAGCCAGGCGCGGATCGCACCGCGCGCGCCCCGGGGGCCGGCGTCGATCATACCGCCCGCCGGCGGCGTGCTGCGCGGGGTCGTCTCGGTGACTTCCTGAAAGACGGGACGTCTTGCCATGTCAGCTTCCTTCTCGATCGGGCGCGACCTTGACCCGCGCGCGCCCGGAAATCAATCAGCCGCGGCGGATCAATTGCCGCAGCATACCGTGAAAGATACGGGTGTCGGCACGGGTCAGCGGCAGGCGCGACCACATGTTGCGCAATGTCAGCTTCATCGCTGGTGCCTTTTCGGGCGGAAAGAAGAAACCGGCGTCACCCAGACGTTCCTCCCAGTGGTCCGCCAGCTTCTCGATCTCAAGCCGCGTCGCGGAAACCTCGCCATCCGGCCGCCGGCCATGGGGCGCTGGTTCAGGCGGCAGGCTGTCGCGCCCCCATTCATAGCCGGTCAGCAGCACCGCCTGCGCAAGATTGAGCGAGGCGAACTCGGGGTTCACCGGCACGGTGATGATGGCATTGGCCCGCGCCACATCCTCATTTTCCAGCCCCGCACGTTCCGGGCCAAAGATCACCGCGACCCGGCCGCCCTGCCCCACGCGACTGCGGGCATCGGCCATTGCATCTGCCGGCGTCAGCACGGGCTTGGTCAGTTCGCGCCCGCGTGCGGTGGTGGCATAGGCGTAATCCACATCCTCCATCGCCTCGGCCAGCGTCGCAAAGACCCGTGCGCGGTCAAGCACCCGCCCCGCCGCGCCCGAGGCCATGGCCACGGCACGCGGGTTCGGCCAGCCGTCGCGTGGCGCGACAAGGCGCATGTCCGTCAGGCCGAAATTCAGCATGGCGCGCGCTGCTGCGCCGATGTTTTCGCCCATCTGCGGGCGCACGAGAATGATCACCGGTTCCATGGTCGCGGCCATAACCTTCTGCGCAACTACTGGCAAGGCGCGCAGGGCTGCGCTATCTGCTGTCGAAACTGAGGGATGACAGCGCCATGACAGACCAGCCCAATACGCCGCAACTCTACCTGATCACCCCGGTCGGCGCGGCCGCCTCGACGCTGGGGCCGCTGCTGGCCGAGGTCATGGACCGCTTTCCGGTCGCCTGCCTGCGCATCCCCGGCGCGGGCACCGAAGAAGAGCTGGGCCGCATCGCCGATCTTGCCCGCGAGATTGCCCATGCCCGCGATGTCGCCGTGGTGATCGAAGATCACGTCCTGCTTGCGCAGCGCCACGGCCTTGACGGTGTGCATCTGACCAATGGTGCGCGTGGTGTTCGTCACGCCCGCAAAGAGCTTGGTCAGGACGCAATCGTCGGCACCTTTTGCGGGGCGTCGCGCCATGACGGCATGAACGCGGCCGAGGCGGGCGCGGATTATGTCAGCTTTGGCCCCTGCGGCGCCACCGCGCTTGGACATGGGGAACTGGCGCCGCTGGACCTCTTTCAATGGTGGTCCGAGATGATCGAGATCCCGGTTGTTGCCGAGGGCGCGCTGACCCCTGCGCTGATCGGCCAGCTTGCCCCCGTCACCGATTTCATCGCGCTTGGGGCCGAGATCTGGTCGCAGCCGGACCCGGTCGAAACGCTGGGCAATCTCTGGCGCTGAGGGGGCATGGCGGGCTCTGACCCGCTTGCGGTCAAGCCTGCCTCTTGCGCAGCGCCATGACGCGGCCTAAAGGCTGGCCATGACCCAGCATCAGCGCCTTCTCATCATCGATTTCGGCTCCCAGGTCACGCAGCTGATTGCGCGCCGCTTGCGCGAGCTGAACATCTATTGCGAAATTCACCCGTTCAACGCGGTCGATGACGCCTTCCTGAAAAATTTCGCCCCGCAGGCGGTAATCCTGTCGGGCGGCCCCTCCTCGGTCACCGAGGCCAATTCACCCCGTGCACCGCAAAGCCTGTTCGATACGGGCGTGCCCGTCTTTGGCATCTGCTACGGCCAGCAGGTGATGATGGAGCAGCTTGGCGGGCGCGTCGAATCGGGCCACCACGCCGAATACGGCCGCGCCTTTATCACCCCGGCCGAAGGGCATCGCGACGACGGGATCTTTGCGGGCCTGTTCTCTTCGGGCCGTGAAGAGGTCTGGATGAGCCACGGTGACCGCGTGACGCAGATCGCGCCTGGCTTTGAGGTGATAGGCACCTCGCCCAACGCGCCTTACGCGATGATTGCGGATCAATCGCGCAAATTCTTTGCCGTCCAGTTCCACCCCGAAGTGCACCACACCCCGAACGGGCGGCAGATGCTGGAAAACTTTGTCCGCATGGCGGGCTTTACCGGCGACTGGACGATGGCCTCGTACCGGCAAGAAGCGATCCGCAAGATCCGCGAGCAGGTCGGCGACCGCAAGGTCATCTGCGGCCTTTCCGGCGGCGTCGACAGTTCAGTCGCAGCGGTGCTGATCCATGAGGCGATCGGCGACCAGCTGACCTGCGTCTTTGTCGATCACGGGCTTTTGCGGCTGAACGAGGCCGAAGAAGTCGTGAAAATGTTCCGCGACAATTACAACATCCCGCTGATCCATGCCGATGAGAGCGAACTGTTCCTGTCTGCGCTTGAAGGTGTCAGTGACCCCGAGGTCAAGCGCAAGACCATCGGCAAGCTCTTTATCGACGTGTTCCAGAAATACGCGCGCCAGATCGAGGGCGCCGAGTTTCTGGCTCAGGGCACGCTCTATCCCGATGTGATCGAATCGGTCAGCTTCTCGGGCGGACCTTCGGTCACGATCAAGAGCCACCACAACGTCGGCGGCCTTCCCGAAAAGATGGGCCTGAAACTGGTCGAACCCCTGCGCGAGCTTTTCAAGGATGAGGTTCGAGCCCTTGGCCGCGAACTTGGCCTGCCTGATCAGTTCATCGGCCGCCACCCCTTCCCCGGCCCCGGGCTTGCCATTCGCTGCCCAGGCGAGATCACGCGCGAAAAGCTTGAGATCCTGCGTAAAGCCGACGCGGTTTTTATCGACCAGATCCGCAAGCACGGGCTCTATGACGAGATCTGGCAAGCATTCGTTGCGATCCTGCCGGTGCGGACCGTGGGGGTGATGGGCGACGGGCGGACCTATGATTATGCCTGCGCGCTGCGCGCGGTGACCTCGGTTGATGGCATGACGGCGGATTATTATCCCTTCACCCACGAGTTCCTGGGTGAGACCGCCACGCGGATCATCAACGAGGTCAAGGGCATCAACCGCTGCACCTATGACATCACCTCGAAACCGCCGGGAACGATTGAGTGGGAATGATCCCGCATCCGGCATAGTCCGGCATCAAAGATACACTAAAACACCTCTAAGCCCGCGTAGCTGCGGGCTTTTTTCGTTCTTGGCCTGGCACTGTCTGGCAAGTTTTTGCATCGCCAAGCACCCGGTTTCCATGGCATGACAGATGGTACGATTTGAACCTGATGCCCCATGCTCAGCCCTCGATCCCATGCTGCTCCTCATGGGGTGATCATGGTATTGAATTCATATAACAAATTGTTATATAATGATTTTTATGGAAAATGCGCGGCTTTTTGAGCATGGTACTTTTGAGAGGAAACCCAATCCGGCCATGCTGGCTGATACCAAACTGCGCAACCTCAAGCCAAAGGACAAGCTCTACAAAGTGAATGACCGTGACGGCCTCTATGTGGCGGTCACCCCTGCGAGTTCGATCTCCTTCCGCTACAACTACCCGATCCACGGCAGGCAGGAGACAATCACCTTCGGGCGCTATGGTGTGGGAGGCATCACGCTAGCGGAAGCACACGAACGGACTGGGCGAGGCCAAGAAGCTGATCGCCGCAGAGAAATCTCCAGCCAAAGAGAAGGCGCCGGACAAAGCCCGCGTTAAGGACGCTGAAAACTTTGGTGCGTGAGGCGAAAAGTGGACACGCGGCTATCAAATGGCTGACGTTACCCGCGATATGTGTCGAGCTACCTTCGAGCGCGGGCTTAAGCCGAAGTTCGGTAGCCAGAAGCTCACAGAAATCATCCATGAAGATTTACGGGCGCTGACTGATGCGATTGTGGAACGCGGGGCACCGGCAACGGCCGCGCTTTGCCGCGAAATTGTGATGCAGGTCTTCCGTTGGGCTATGGAACGCGGCCAGAAGGTTGAGAACCCAGCCGATCTGGTGCGCCCCTCGACCATCGCCAAGTTCGAGCCGCGAGATCGAACACTGACGCCGGATGAAATCGGCTTGATGTACCAGTACACCAAGCGCATCGGCACGACGCCATCCATTCGCGCGGCCGCCAAGCTTCTGCTGCTATCCGTTGGTCCAAAGCAAACAGCCCTCTACTCCGGAATCCGGCCATTCTCTGGGGGGCGCTTCCAGAGGATGCCGGAAACCGTCTGAAATATCAGAAATTTTTCTTTCTATAATATCTAGCGATTTTATCGTGAAAAATTCGCCTGATCGTGTTAACCTCGAGTCACGGCGCAATCCTGCGCAGTCTGTTTGGAGGACCTCAGATGATCCGCAAACCAAGCAACAGCGAAGTAAAACAAGCCATCTTTGACGAGCGACGGGCGCTCAAGGCGGCTGCAGATATATTTGATGATCGGGGCGCAGTCAGCCTGACAGACCAGGACAGCGTTCCCGTAGCCCGGCCAAGCTGGGAACAGCAATACGACGCGCTCAGCAGGTAACCAAAGGGCGGCGGGGGTGACCTCGCCGCCTCGTAGGCTTGACCGCACACCGCCTATCTGATCACCACCTCATCCGGCCTCAGAACGCCCAGCATGGCCCTGGCCCGCTCATCAAGCAGGTCCAGGTCGAGGTAATGATCCGATAACCTTCTGGTCAGGTTACGCAGCCGGTCCACCTCAGCTTGCAACCTGTCCCGCTCGGCAACAAGCTCACGCGTTTCGGCCATGATCTGCATACGCTGCAGGACCCCCGAGGGGCCGTAAATGGCTGCATGAATGAAATAGGCGCCAACCAACATCATCACGACAAAAAACATGACGGCGCCAAAAGAATGGCTCTGTTTCATGTCCTGCTCTTCTGCTGTGGCGCTATTCTGCCCAGCTTTGGCAACTGGATCAACCATGACACCAGAACGCAGAGCACATTGAAGGCGGGCCTCAGAGGCCGCTCTTATCGGCTAAGGCAAGGCGATCAGAACAGAGTGGAAATCCGCCTCACTGCAATGTGGGCAGATCGTCTTTGATCAATCTTATCAATCAGATGAGGGATTTTGGTAGCGGAGGAGGGATTTGAACCCCCGACACAAGGATTATGATTCCTCTGCTCTAACCAGCTGAGCTACTCCGCCACGGGTGCGTGCGATTTACGGTGCCTAGCGGGGGGCGTCAAGGGGCCGAAAGCAGGTTTTTGGAAGTTTTTGCCGCGATCTGTCACGCGATGGGAAAGCGGGTCCGGCTCGTCGAAATCTGCCCGGTCCAAAGGTACAAAAACAATCGACGCCCCTACCCCCAGCCGGAGTGGGACGTCGGGATTGTTGCTGGAATTAAACGTTTTGCCCTTACAGCGAGATGCCGTGGCGACCAGCAAGGTCGGTAAAGAACTGCCAGGCCACGCGGCCAGAACGCCCGCCACGCGTCGCCTGCCATTCGATAGCCTCGGCACGCAGCTGCTCTTCTGCAATCTGCAGCCCATAGGCGTCGCAATAACCGCGAACCATGGCAAGATATTCGTCCTGCGAACAGGGGTGAAAGCCCAGCCACAACCCGAAACGATCTGATAGAGAGACCTTTTCTTCGACCGCCTCGCCGGGGTGGATGGCCGTCGAGCGTTCATTGTCGATCATATCGCGCGGCATCAGGTGCCGCCGGTTCGAAGTCGCGTAAAGAATCACGTTCGTCGGGCGCCCCGAGATGCCGCCGTCCAGCACCGCCTTAAGCGATTTGTACTGCGTATCGTCGTGACTAAAGGACAGATCGTCCGAGAACAGAACAAAGCGCCGGTGCTTGGCACGGCCCAGAATCGCCAGCAGCCGCCCGACAGACCCCAGATCCTCACGTGCGATCTCGACCAGCACCAGCGGCAGGCCCTGACGCACCGCCTCGGCATGGACCGCTTTGACGAGCGAGCTTTTCCCCATCCCGCGCGATCCCCAGAGCAGCGCGTTGTTCGCGGCATGCCCGCGGGCAAATTGCAGCGTATTGGCCAGCAGCACGTCGCGCGCCCGGTCAATGCCGATCAGCTGTACGAGTTCGACTCGGCTCACTTCTTCGACCGGCTCAAGCCGGTCAGGGTCGGGATGCCAGACATAGGCGGTCGCTTCGGCAAAGCTGGGCTCGGGGGCCGGCGGCGGCGAGACGCGTTCCAGCGCCTCGGCGATGCGCAGCATGATTTCGTCAGACATTGACTTCCTACTCTTCAAGTTCACGTTTGCGCTCGATCCGGCGAACAAGGAAGATCGAAATCTCGTAAAGCCCGTAGATCACCGAAAAGAGCACGATCTGGCTGATGACATCGGGAGGCGTGACCATGGCGGCCAACACCAGAATCACCACGATGGCATAACGCCTTACGCTCGCCAGCCCTTCCGAGGACACGAGCCCCGCCTTACCCATCAGCGTCAGTGCCACAGGCAGCTGGAAAGACAGACCAAAGGCAAGAATGAACTTGGTGGTCAGGGTCAGATATTCCTCGACCGAACCTTGGAAGACAATACCAGCCCAGGGCTGCTCGGCCGAGGCCGTGGCCTGGGCCGCAGCACCCGCCGCCCCGGCAGGGTCATCCGGCAGGGCCAACGGCCCCTGCTGGAAGCCCAGGAAGAAGTCAAAGGCCCAAGGCAGGATGATGTAATAGGCAAAGGCCGCGCCACAGATGAACATGATCGGCGAAGCGACCAGAAACGGCAGCAGAGCATTCTTTTCGCTGCGGTACAGGCCCGGAGCGACAAAGCGCCAAAGCTGGTAGCCCACCACCGGGAAGGCCAGCACAAAGCCGCCAAAAAAGGCGATGCGCATGGCGACAAAAAAGCCTTCCTGCAGTTTCAGCAGGATCAGGCCACAAGTCTGGCTGCGCTTTTCAAGGGCGTAACAGATCGGCTGGGTCAGGAAATCAAAGATCGGGTTCCAGACGAAATAGCACAGCACCATCGCCACGACAAAGGCCAGCACCGACCAGATCAGCCGGGTGCGCAGTTCGGCCAGATGCTCGATCAGCGGGGCGGAGGTATCGTCGATATCTTCTGACTTGGCAGATTTCATCGCCACGGAACGGCTCTCCTGTTGTCAGTCTGGTCAGGCCCGATCCGAACGGCGCACGGCATGCAGGCGGCGGCCACTGGTGGCGGAATCACTGTCTGTCGCCTCTGTGGGCAACGGGGCCGAGACGCCCGGCGCGGGCGGCAAAGCGTCATTTCCTTCGACAGCGGGATCGGGCGGCCGGGGCGCGGCGGGATCGGGCGTTGGCCCTTTCTGCGCGGCATCTGCCCTGGTGGGGGTCAGCGGGTCCCATTTCTCGAACCGCTCGGTCGCGCGCTCCAGCGCATCAAGCCCAAGGGCGCGCTTAGATCCAAGCCCCTTGACCTCTTTCAAGGTCTTTGCAGCATCATCAAGGCCAGAGGATTTGGCCGCATCCTCCATCGCGCTGCTGAACTCGCGCGCCATCGAACGGGCACGCGCGGTCAGCCTGCCCAGCGTATGAAACAGCTTGGGCAGATCCTCAGGGCCGATGACGATCAGCGCCACAACGCCGATCAGCAAAAGCTCGCTCCAGCCGATATCGAACATGACCTTTGAGCCGGAAGATCAGAGCTTGTTCGTATCGTTTGGCGTCACATCGCGCAGCGTGCTGTCAGCAGCAATGCGGGCGCGCTCGGCTTCCAGTTTGGCGCGTTCGGCGGCCAGTTCGGCGCGGGCGCGCTCGATATCGTCGGCGGTGTTGACCTGCTCAAGCTCTTTGGTTTCGCCGCGGGCAGCCGCGTCGATATCCTCAGCGCCTTCCTTGACGCCTTTCTTAAAGGCGGTGATCCCCTTGCCGACCTCGCCCATCAGTGACGAGACCTTGCCGCGCCCGAAAAGAACCAGAACGACGATTGCGATGAGCAATAGCGCCATGGGTGAAGGTGCGTGCATCTATTTACCTCCGTGGCAGGCCCCTATGGACCTTGCGGTGCATCTATCTGTCCCGATATAGGGCGGGATCGCCTTGATCGAAAGCCCCAAACGCGTGATTGCGCGGTGCAAAGCCGGTCGGGTGCCTGTGCCCGCTTCCCCCATCCGCGCTTCTGCGCAATACTGACTTTCATGGAAATTACCCAGATCATCAGCGCCTTCGTCACGCTTTTTGTCGTGATTGACCCGGTGGGCCTTGCGCCCCTGTTCATCGCCCTGACCCGCGGCATGTCGTCCCAGAGGCGGCGCCGAATCGGCCGAAGGGCACTTGTGATCGCCGCCATTCTGCTGACGCTTTTTGGCCTTGCGGGCGAGGCGATCCTGGCCGGCATCGGCATCTCGTTATCCGCGTTCCGCATCGCGGGCGGGCTTTTGCTGTTCCTGACCGCGCTCGACATGCTGTTTGAGCGGCGCACCGAACGGCGCGAGGGTCAGGCGCGTGATGATGACGACGACCCCTCGGTCTTTCCCCTGGCCACACCGCTGCTTGCCGGACCGGGGGCGCTGGCGAGCATGGTGCTGCTGGTCGGACAGAACCCGAGCCCGGCCCATACGCTGATGATCCATCTGGTCATGCTTGCAGTTCTGGGCATCGCGGCAATCCTTTTCTCGATGGCCGGGCCGATCGGTAAGGTGCTGGGCCGGACGGGAACCATGGTGGTCACGCGACTTTTCGGCATGTTACTTGCCGCCTTGTCGATCCAGTTCGTGATCGACGGCCTCAAGGGGTCAGGACTGGTGTAATGAGTGATGATTTCGGACGTTTTGCCTATCTGGCGCTGCTGCTCGTCGTGGTCGGCGGCTATCTGGTGACCGAATTGCGCAGCCGCCCCGGACAGGCCACCCGGCAGGCCGTGGCATGGGGACTGATTTTTCTGGGGGTGATAGCGATTGCCGGGTTGTGGGACGATATCCGCAACGCCATCTCGCCTCAGGCGCGGATGCTGGAGGGCAACCGTATCGAGGTTCCCGTCGGCAACGATGGCCATTACCACCTGCAGGCCGAGGTAAACGGGACTCCCATTCGCTTTGTCATTGATACCGGGGCAAGCACGATAGCACTTGGGCCACGCGACGCGGCACGGGTTGGCATCGATACCGAAAGCCTTGCCTATGCTGGTCAGGCCCGCACGGCGAATGGCCTTGTCGAGACGGCGACCGTGCTGCTTGATTCGGTCGCCATCGGCGATATCCGTGACAGCCGGGTTCCGGCGGTGGTGCTGCGATCCGAGCTGGAGCAATCGCTGATGGGCATGTCCTATCTGTCCAAATTCGCCCGGGTCAGCATCGAGGGCGGCCGGCTCGTTCTGGAGCGCTGACCGCCCGGTTTACTGCTTGCGTTCCCAGCGGCCGCCGGCCTCGGACCAGTATTCCGCGGTCACGCCTTCGGCCTTGAGCACACGCCATTGTGCCCTTGCGCGTTCAAGTGCCCCGGGGTCGTTACCGTCAAAGACGATGCAGGCACGCTCAAGCTCCTGACATTCGGCGCTTGTCACTTCGGCCCCGTCAACCGCGATCAGGCAACGCACCTCGTTGGCCGCCGTTTGACCTTCGACCGTCAGCAGCACCGGTTGGCGCGCGTCGTGCGGACCTCCGGCAAGGCCATGGGGCAAAAAGCCCTCGCCCAGCCACAGCGCCTCATCAAGCATCACCTGCCGGGCGCGGTCCCTGCCCCGCAGCTCGACCCGCCATCCGGCCTGCAGGCTTTTGCCGATCAGCATCGGCAAAAGCTGCACCGGGCCCGAGCGGGTCAGATGATAGAACAGGGCCGATCCCATCAGCCCTGCTTCTCGAAGCGATCACGGACCAGCCGGTCCAGCGTCATCACGCCCCAGCCGGACGCGCCCTTGGGCGCAAGCGCCGTACCCGAAGGCGGCAAAGCCACCCCGGCAATATCAAGATGCGCCCAAGGCGTTTCCTTCCGCACAAAGCGATTAAGGAACTGCGCCGCGGTGATCGAGCCAGCAGGCCTGCCGCCGGTGTTCTTGATATCGGCCAGACGGGAATCGATCTGCTTGTCATAAGCATCGCCCAGCGGCAGACGCCACAGCCCCTCGCCCTCGGCTCTGGCGGCGACAAGCAGGGCGGCGGCGAAAGCATCGTCGTTCGAGAACAGCCCCGCATTCTCATGCCCCAGCGCGATGATGACAGCCCCGGTCAGCGTCGCCAGATCGACAATGGCCGCAGGCTGAAAGCGTTCCTGCGCATACCAAAGCACATCCGCCAGCACGAGGCGGCCTTCGGCATCGGTGTTGATGACCTCGATCGTATCGCCCTTCATCGAGCGGACGATATCGCCTGGACGCTGGGCGCGGCCATCGGGCATATTCTCGACCAGACCGACCAGGCCGACCACATTCGCCCTGGCCCGGCGCAGGGCCAGCACCCGCATGACCCCCGCAACAACACCCGCGCCGCCCATATCCATGGTCATCTCCTCCATGCCGCCGGCGGGCTTGATCGAGATGCCGCCGGTGTCAAAGACGACACCCTTGCCGACCAAAGCCAGCGGCGGCTCTTCCCCACCACCATTCCAGCGCATCACCACGACCTTTGAGGGGCTTTCAGAACCCTGCCCCACGGCCAGCAGCGCACGCATGCCCAGCCGCTCAAGCTCGTCCTCGTCCAGCACTTCGACCTCAAGCCCCAGTTCACGCATTGCAAGCAGGCGGTCGGCAAAGTCGCTGGTGGTCAGCACATTGGCCGGCTCATTGACGAGATCGCGGGTGAAGAACACCCCTTCGGCCAGCGCCGCTCCGTCAGCCGAGGCGCGGGCGAGGACTTCGGGGTCCTTGTGCATAAAGGTCACCCGGCCGCGCGCGGTTCCGGTCGCCCCGTCCTCACCCTCTGCGCCGTCACCCGATTTCTTTGACTTATAGGCCGTGAATTCATAGGCGCGCAGCGCCAGCCCCAGCGCCACCTCGGCCGCGCCCGGGTGATTGTCGGCCAGAACCAGCGTCTCATCCTTGCCCAGTTTCGCACCGATGCTGGCGCCTGCCGCACGCGCGGCCGGCACATCGGCATCCTTCGGCAACAGGACGATTTGCAGCGCATCAGCCTTCAACCCGGCGGGAAAGGCGAGTTCAAGCGCCTTGCCGGGCTTGACCGCCTTCCACGCGTCCGATGCAAATGCCCGCATCAGCGCCTCGCGCGTCGGGCGCGGCAGGCCCGTGGGCAGCCGCCCGGCCCCGGACACAAGAATAGCGATGCGGCCGGACCGCTCTGCCAGCCCCGCGACATTCATTGCCGTGAAAGAAATTTCGACGGGATGCGTCATAGCCCTGCCCTTTGCATTGTTCCTATGGGCGGAAACTAGTCACGCACATGCGCCTTGACCAGAGCCAGGGCTTTCCCAATGCTGGCGCAGCGGCTAATCAGTCGAAATCCGAGCCTCGTGAAAGCCACCATGCCGCGCATTGACCGCTATATCCTGTCGCAATTCATGACCCTGTTCGGGTTCTTTGCGCTGGTGCTGGTTTCGGTCTATTGGATCAACCGGGCCGTGTCCTTGTTCGAGCAGCTGATCTCGGATGGGCAGACTGCTCTGGTCGTGCTGGAATTCACCGCCCTGACCCTGCCCCTTGTCATATCGGTTGTGCTGCCCATCGCGGCCTTTGCCGCCAGCGCCTATGGCACCAACAGGCTGGCATCGGAATCAGAGCTTGTGGCGATGCAGGCAACCGGCATGTCTCCCTGGCGGCTGGCACGGCCGGTCCTGGTTTTTGGTGTGCTTGTCGGGCTGATGGTGGCGCTGCTGGTTCATGCCGTGGTGCCGATGGCACGCGGACGGCTGGCCGACCGGCAGGCCGAAATCGCACAGAATGTCACCGCGCAATTCCTGCGCGCAGGCGCGTTTCAATATCCGGTCAAAGGGGTCACGCTATATATCCGCGACATTGCCGCGGACGGGCGGCTCATGGATTTTTTCCTTGAGGACGCGCGCGACCCCAACAACCAGGCCACCTATACCGCGACCGAGGCGCTGCTGGTCAGGACCGACGCCGGGCCACGGCTGGTCATGATGCGGGGCATGGTCCAGAACCTGCGTCGTTCGGACGGGCGGCAAAGCCTGTCGGTGACGCGTTTTTCCGAACTGGCCTATGACCTCGGGACGCTGATCGACACCGGAGGCAGCCGTCGGCGCGACCTGCGCGCCTATTCGACGCTGCGGTTGCTTGATCCCGACCCAGAGTTGCTGGCCGCGACCGGTGCCACCCCCGACAAGGCGCTGGCCGAGGCGCATGAGCGGCTGTCGAAACCCTTTCAGGCCCCCGTCGCCGCGCTGCTGGGATTTGCCATGCTGCTATTGGGCGGGTTCAGCCGCTTTGGCGTCTGGCGGCAGGTGATCTGGGCTGTGATCGCATTGATTGCAGTACAGTTCCTCGCCACGGCGGCCGAGAATCAGGTTGCGGGCAATGCGGCACGCTGGCCGCTGATCTATGTCTCGCCACTGCTGGGGGCGCTGATCTGCGTCGTGGTGCTGTGGCTTGCCGCGCGCCCAAGGCGGCTGCGCAGCCCGGCACAAACCAGCGAGACGAAGGAGAGTGCGGCATGATCCTGTCTACCTATGTCGCACGGCGCTTTCTGCGCATGCTGGTGATGATTGCATTGATCTTTGGCGCGATCCTGTTTCTGATCGACATTGTCGAGCAGATCCGACGCTTTTCGGATGAAAACATCGGCCTGTCCGGGGCGGCCGGACTGTCGCTGCTGAATATCACCGCAAGCTTTTATTCGATCCTGCCGCTGATCACGGTGCTGGCGGGCATCGCGCTGTTTCTGAGCCTTTCGCGCAGCTCAGAGCTTGTGGCGATCCGCGCCTCGGGCCGGTCGGCGATCCGGGTGCTTTGTGCCCCGGCAGTCACGGCGATTCTGGCCGGGATGCTGGCCGTCGCCGTTCTGAACCCGGTGGTGGCAGCAACCACGAAACGCTACGACGATGCGGTCGAGCGGATGCGCAGCGGAGGCGGCCAGACGGTCAGCGTCGGCGATAACGCAGTCTGGCTGCGTCAGGCCCTGCCCGTCCAGAATGGCGAAAACGGCGGCGAGACCGAGGGGCAGGTCGTCATCCGCGCCAGCCGCGCAAGCCCTGATGCGACAACCCTTTATGACGCGACCTTCATGGTATTTTCGCCCGAATCCGGGCCGACGCGCCGTATCGACGCC
This sequence comes from Paracoccus sp. TRP, assembly GCF_000185925.1. Lineage (NCBI taxonomy): Bacteria > Pseudomonadati > Pseudomonadota > Alphaproteobacteria > Rhodobacterales > Paracoccaceae > Paracoccus > Paracoccus sp. TRP. The sequence continues at coordinate 44,502 of NZ_AEPN01000020.1, forward strand.
GCCACCGCCCGGCTGACCCGCGGCGCGTGGGAGCTGACCGACACCAAGGAATGGCCACTGACCCAGCCCAACCCCGAGGCGATCGCCCGCAAGGCACCCCTGCTTGAACTGCCGACCGATCTGACCGCCGCCCGTATCCGCGACAGTTTCGGCCGGCCCGAGGCAATTCCGGTGTGGCAGTTGCCCGCCTTTATCCGCGGGCTTGAACGTGCAGGATTTTCAGCCCAACGCCATAAGGTATGGCTGCAAATGGAACTGGCCCGCCCGCTGCTGATGGCGGCGATGGTCGCCATTGCGGCGGTGTTCACCATGCGGCATATGCGCGGGCGCAAGATGGGACTTTTGGTGCTTGGCGCCTTTGGTTGCGGCATCGGCCTGTTTTTCCTGCGCAACCTCGCGCAGGTTCTGGGTGACAATGGCGGCATTCCTCCGGCTTTGGCTGGCTGGGCACCCCCCATAGCGGCGCTGCTTTTTGCCTATGGGGCGCTTTTGCGGCTGGAGGATGGTTGATGGCGGGCAGGCATAAGCGACATCGTGGCAGACCGTCGGCACGCGCGGCCTTGCTGGCGGCCCTGCTGCCCGGCGCGGCGCTGGGACAAAGCCTGACGCCCGATGGTCAGACTCTGCCGGTCTATGGTCAGACCGAAGAGGTACAGAAAACCCCTGCCGGACCCGCACTGGCCCCGACCGAATCACCCGATCAGGCCAGGCGCTTTGCAGATGGAACCGAGGCATCGCACACCCCGGTCGTGTCTGTCAGACCGGGTTCTGTCCGTATCACCGGCAGCGGCGAAGAGACCGCGGCCGATCCGGCAACGCTGCTCGCCGATGAGGTGATGCTTAGCGCCGATAACAAGCTGACCGCTTCGGGCGGGGTGGTGATCTGGTACCGCGGCGCGCGGCTGGTCGCCTCACGCGTGGTCTATGACAATGCTACCGGCGCGGCAGTGATCGAGGGGCCTATCCATCTGACCGAGCCTGCCCGCTCTGGCACGCCTGATGAGACCATCCTGATCGCTGACAGCGCGCAACTGGACCCCAACCTTCAGGATGGCATTCTGCGCGGCGCACGGCTGGTTCTTGCCCGCGAAATGCAGATGGCCGCGCGTGAGATGCGCCGCAGCGAAAACGGCAATGTCACCCGGCTTGACAATGTCGTCGCCTCAAGTTGCCAGATCTGCGCCGAGGACCCGATCCCGCTGTGGGAGATCCGGGCCCGTTCGATCACCCATGACCGCCGCACCCGCAAGCTGCATTTTGAACGCCCGCAACTGCGCGCACTTGGCCTGCCGGTCGCGACCCTGCCCTGGCTGACCGCCCCCGACCCCAGCGTCGAGCGCATGACCGGATTCCTGCGACCGCAGTTCCGCACCACCTCGGGGTTGGGCTTCGGGATCAAGCTGCCTTATTTCATCACGCTTGGCGATCATGCGGATATTACGCTGACCCCCTATATCGCGGCCAGCCGCACCTCGACGCTGGAACTGCGCTATCGCCAGGCCTTCTCGAATGGCGCGATGGAATGGAACGGCGCAATCTCGCGCGATGATATCGAACAGGGTCACACCCGCGGCTATCTGTTTGGCGGCGCCCGGTTCGAACTGCCACGCGGCTATATGCTGGGCCTGCAGATCCAGATGGCGAGCAACCGCGCCTATCTGCTGGATTACGACATTTCCGAAGCTGACCGGCTGTGGAGCGGCCTTACCCTTGACCGCGTCCGCCGCGACCGGATGGTCATGGCCCGGATCGGCAATTACGAATCGCTGCGCGATGACGAACCCGAGGCCGCGACCCCCACCATGGTAGCCGATGCGCTGTGGAAACGGCGCTGGACGCCGGAGCGGATCGGCGGGATCGCAAATCTGGAATGGTCCCTGCACGCTCATCGTCGGTCATCCAGCGAAGACGGCGAAAGCGGGCGCGACATGGCCCGTGGTTCGGTCTCGCTTGGCTGGCTGCGCAGCGCCATCCTGCCCGGCGGGCTGGTCGGCACAGTCCAGACCCAGGCCAATGTCGATTTCTACCGCATCAATCAGGACAGTGCCTATGAGGACTGGGTGATGCGCGCCGACCCGGTTCTGGCGGCCGAGCTGCGCTGGCCCCTTGCCCGCCATTCTGGCGGCGTTACCCATATGATCGAACCCGTCGCCCAGCTTATCTGGTCCCCTGACAGGGATGACGACGACGATGTCCCGAATGAGGACAGCCGGCTGATCGAATTCGACGAAGGCAACCTCTTTTCGCTGAACCGCTTCCCGGGCCGGGACGCACGCGAATCGGGCTGGCGCGCGAACCTTGGCCTTAGCTGGACGCGAATCGATCCGGCAGGCTGGTCGGTCGGGATGACGGCGGGACGGGTTTTCCGCTCAGATGCCGATCCGGCCTTTGAAAATAGCGGGCTCTTGGGCGGCCACCGCTCGGACTGGCTGCTTGCGGCGCATTATTCGGGGGCGAACGGGCTTGCCATCTCGAACCGCGCACTTTTCGATGACAGTTTCTCGATCAGCCGCAATGAGCTGCGTCTGGGCTGGTTCCGGCCCGGGCTTCAGGTCTCGGCCGGGTATCTCTGGTTTGATTCGGATGAAAGCGAAAGCCGGCCCGATGATGTGTCCGAACTTACCATGGCCGGTGGCTGGCAGATCGCCGACGGCTGGTGGGCGACGACCGAGACGCGCTATGACTTTACTGCGGACCGGGCCCAGAAAGCGCAGTTGGGGCTGGAATTCCGCAATGAATGCATGACAGTCGAGATGTCGGTCGAGCGGCGTTTCACCTCATCCGAAGAGTTGCGGCCCGACACCCGTTTCGACCTTGGCATCCGGCTTGGCGGCTTTGGTCGGCAAAAGCCCGGTCCGGGAACGGTGGCGCGTCGCGCCTGCCTGCGCTAATGTCCGGCAAAACCATGCGGCGAGGGAGCTGATGCGGCGAATACTTCTGGGGGCGGCCATGGCCGCGATGCTGGCAGGAAGCGGGGTTTCCCCGGCATTTGCGCAGGGCAATCCATTCCAGCCGCTGATTTATATCAACGACTCGGCCATCACCCGGTACGAGGTTGATCAGCGCATCCGCTTTATGCAGCTGCTGCGCGCGCCCGAGGCAGATCGCGCGGCGGCCGAACAGGCGCTGATCGACGACCGGCTGCGGGTGTTTGCCGCGCGCCAGCTGGGCATCACTGCAAGTGATGAACAGATCGACGCCGGGCTCGCTGAATTTGCCGGCCGCGCCAATATGGGGGTCGAGGATTTTATTCAGGCCCTTGGATCGGCAGGGGTCGAAAGACAGGCTTTCCGTGACTTCGTCGCCGCTGGTGTTGTCTGGCGCGAAGTGGTCCGCCAACGCGTCATGCCTCAGGTCAGGATCTCGGACGCCGAGGTTGACCAAGAGCTGCAGCGCGTAATCGAAACCCCGCGCGTCACCCATATCGCTCTGTCCGAGCTGATCATCCCTGCACCGCCCGGACAAGAAGAGCAGGCGATGGATCTTGCGGAATCGCTGGTGCAAAACGTCCGTTCAGAGGCTGACTTTGCTGCGGCCGCGCGCCGCTATTCGGCGACGCCTTCGGCGCCTCAGGGCGGGCGGTTGCCCTGGACGCCGCTGGCGAACCTGCCCCCTTCGCTGCAACCGATAGTCCTGTCGATGAAGCCGGGCCAGATCAGCCAGCCGCTCAGCGTTCAGGGTGCCGTGGTGCTGTTTTATCTGCGCGATACGCGTGGCACCTTGCGCCCCGGTGCGAAAGAGCAGGTGCTGGACTACGTCCGCTTCCGCCTTGCAAGCATCGCTGATGCGCAGCGCATTGCAGCCGTTTCAAATAGTTGCGAAGAACTGTTCATCCATGCACGCGGCCTGCCACCCGAACAGATCCAGCGTCAGACGCTGTCGCAAGGCCAGATCCCGACCACCGAGGCGCTGCGCCTTGCAGTGCTTGACGACAATGAAGCGGTCGTTTCGGGTCAGGATGGCGCGGCCGAGATCCTGATGCTTTGTAAGCGCCAGTCGGCCCTAATTGCCGGGGGCGCGCAGCCAGCCCCGGTCGCCACCGCCGCCGCCGGAGGGGAAGATGCCGCGATGCCCGATCCCGACGCGCTGCCTGACCGCGAAGAGGTCCGAAACCAGGTTTTCAACCGCAAGATCAATATGGCCGCAGAGAACTATCTGGCCGAACTGCGCGCCAATGCCGTTATCCGGCGCCCCTGAGCGCGGCCATAATGCCGGGGGCACTTTACCCCCGGCCCCGCAAGGGCATCTGGGACACTGAAATATGACTGAAGCCCGCCCCATTCTTCTGACCTGCGGCGAACCGGCGGGCATAGGGCCCGAACTCGCGCCTAAGGCGTTGGCTGCGGATGTGCCCTTTGTCTTTCTTGGCGACCCGCGCCATCTGCCCGAAGGTACAGACTGGTCTGAGGTTTCGGACCTTGGCGACAAGGTCCCGCCCGGGGTTCTGCCCGTACTTCGTCACGATTTTCCAGCCCCGGCCCGGCCCGGAATACCAGACCCCGCCAATGCCCCGGCCGTGATCGAAGTCATCGCCCGTGCCGTCGGTCTGGCAATGTCCGGCGCGGCAGGCGGAATCTGCACCCTGCCGATCAACAAGGAGGCGCTGAAGCGTGGCGCCGGTTTTGCCTTCCCGGGCCATACCGAGTATCTGGCCCATCTGGCCGGAGACGTGCCGGTGGTGATGATGCTCGCCTCGACCACGGTCGAACCGCCCTGCCGGGTGGTGCCGGTAACCATCCACATCGCCCTCTCCGAGGTGCCCGCCGCCCTGACGCCCAAAAGCCTTACCCAGGCGATTCGCATCACTGATGCTGCGATGCGCCGCGATTTCGGGATTAAGCAGCCACGGTTGGCAATCGCCGGGCTGAACCCTCATGCCGGGGAAAACGGCGTTATGGGCGACGAGGAAATGCGTTGGATCGCCCCCCTGATCGAGCAGCTCCGGCGCGAAGAAGGTCTGGACCTGCGAGGCCCGCTGCCCGCCGACACAATGTTTCATCCCTCGGCACGCGCACGTTATGATGCGGCGCTTTGCGCCTATCACGATCAGGCGCTGATCCCGATCAAGACGCTGGATTTCGCGGGCGGGGTCAATGTGACGCTGGGACTGCCCTTCGTGCGGACATCGCCCGACCATGGTACGGCCTTTGATATTGCAGGCCAGGGCATCGCCGATGCAGCCAGCGTCATCGCTGCGCTGCGCATGGCCTGGGATATGGCGGGGCGCAGGAAATGAGCACCATCGACGGGCTGCCGCCCTTGCGCGATGTGATCGCGCGCCACGACCTGAGGGCGAAAAAACAGCTTGGGCAAAACTTTCTGCTCGACCTGAACCTGACCGCCAAGATCGCCCGTGCTGCGGGGGATCTGGCGGGCTGCGACGTGATCGAGGTCGGCCCCGGTCCGGGCGGACTGACGCGTGGCTTGCTGGCCGAGGGCGCAAGGCATGTGCTCGCGATCGAAAAGGATGCACGTGCCCTGCCCGCTCTGGCCGAGATCGCCTCGGCCTATCCCGGACGGTTGACCGTGATCCATGGCGATGCGCTTGAAATCGATCCGCTGGCGCATCTGACGCCGCCAATCCGCATTGTCGCCAACCTGCCCTATAACGTCGGGACCGAGCTTCTGATCCGCTGGCTGACGCCTGCGGCATGGCCGCCCTTCTGGCAATCGTTGACGCTGATGTTTCAGAAAGAGGTGGCCGAGCGGATCGTCGCCCAGCCGGGCGGCAAGGCATATGGCCGGCTGGCGGTGCTGGCGCAATGGCGAACCGAGGCGCGGATCGTCATGACCCTGCCGCCCGAAGCTTTCGTACCCGCGCCCAAGGTTCACTCGGCAGTGGTGCATCTGACCGCCCTGCCCGAGCCGCGCTATCCAGCCGACCCGGCGGTCCTCAGCCGTGTTGTCGCAGCAGGCTTTAATCAGCGGCGCAAGATGCTGCGCGCCGCCCTGAAAGGTTTGCACCCCGATATTGAGGCCTTGCTGGTCGCCGCCGGAATCTCGCCTACAGCACGGGCTGAAGAAATCGGGCTGGAGCGGTTTTGCGCGCTGGCGCGGGGTCTTGCCGCCGCGCCGCGCTGATCGCGTTACTCGCCCGAGGCATCCTCAGGCTGCACTTTGGGGGCACGCGACCGGCCACCCTGCGCACGGGTCGAGGTTTTAGCGGCCGGAGCCTTTTCATCCTCTTCCACGGCCTTCTTGCGGCTGCGCGTAGCGGTGCCAGCGGGACGGCCACGACGGCGCGGCTCGGCCTCTTCGGCAGCCGGCCCGGGCGTGGCTGCGGGGGCTTCTGGCTCGGCGCTCGCCTCAGGGGCAGTTCCGGCCGGAGCCGGAGCTACCGCAGGGGCTTCGCTTTCCGGGGTTTCGACCGGGCCGCTTCGACGCTCTTCGGGGGCAATCGCCAGAGGCAGACCGGGAAGAGTGGGCTCTGCCACGGCCTCCTGCGGGCATTCCTCTGCGCGGCTGGCGCGGCGATCCTCACGCCGGTCATCGCGACGCTCGTCACGCCGGTCATCACGACGATCATGGCGTTCCTGACGCTCTTGCCGGTCCTGACGTTCATGGCGCGGCTCATGCCGTTCATGGCGATGGCCGTTCTGGCCGTTGCCGTTTTCTGACGGCCCCGAATGACCATGGCCGTTACCATTGCCATTGGCATTCCCATTGCCCTCGTAATCATCGTCACGGGACTGATGGTGTTGCTGCTGGCGTTCGGCCTGCTCACGCTGTGCCTCACCCAGAAGACGGGTGTAATGCTCTGCGTGCTGAAGAAAATTCTGCTCAGCCACCCGGTCATTGGAGAGCTGGGCATCACGGGCAAGCGTAAGGTATTTTTCGATGATCTGCTGGGGCGTGCCGCGCACCTTGCCCTCGGGTCCCGAAGAATCAAAGACACGGTTAACGATATTGCCCAGCGAACGCTGTCGGTTCGACTTGTTACGCGAACGGGATTTGGATGATCTCATCAGCTTGTTGTCAGTTTATGCCCGGCAAAAGCCGGCTGAGGTTAGGGTCATCTCTAAGGCGAGTGCCAGCGCGGGAGCGGCGCTTGGCCTGGTTCCCGCGTCACCAGTGTAGGCTGGGTTATCTGAGTATAACTGACCCGTGCGTGGGCTGCTCGCCCCCGTCACAATTGCGAATAAACATGCCGCGCCGCGGCTTACAAGCGAAATTTTCATCTCCTGGCATGAAAAGCGCGGATCATTGCCGGCTCAGGGCGCATTACGAGCGCAAACAACCCGGTCACGACCATCAAGATCAGGCAGGATACGCACATCAATCAGCCCGGCAGCACGCATCAGCCCCGCGACGGCAGCGCCTTGCGTCGGGCCGATTTCAACCATCAGGCGGCCGCCGGGCGACAGGTGTGCGGGCGCTCCGGCGGCAATGGCGCGATAGGCGGTAAGCCCGTCAGCCTCATCCGTCAGGGCCTGACGCGGCTCCCATTTCTGCACTTCGGGGACAAGATCGCCCATTTCATCCAGCGCGATATAGGGCGGATTCGAGACGATCAAATCAAAGGTTTCCGTGATCGCCATAAACCAGTCAGATTCGAGGAAATTTGCAGAAACATTCATTTTATATGCATTTTCTTTCGCAACTTCCAGTGCCTTTGCGGAAATATCGGTGCCTGTCCCGCGCACACCCGGCCGCTCGGCCAGAAGCGAGATCAGAATGGCGCCCGTCCCGGTACCAAGATCAAGAACGGATGAGAAAGGCTCGGCCAGCGCCGCCTCGACCAGCGTTTCGGTTTCGGGCCGCGGGTCAAGCGTATCGCGGGTGACGCGGAACTCATGCTTCCAAAATGCGCGGCGGCCAAGGATCTGACTGACCGGCTGGCGCTCGGCCCGCGCGGCAATGACTGCGTCAAAACGCCGCAACATCTCCGAGGGCAGCGGAGCGGCCAGTGCCCCGGTCAACCTATGGCGCGGCACATCCAGAATATGGGCAAGCAGCAGGCGCGCGTCATCCGCCGCGCCGGGAACACCAGCGGCAGCAAGGCGCCTGGCGCCTTGGCGCAGTGCCTCGGCCCCGGTCATGCGCTTAGACCCCTTCCGCAGCAGCCAGGCGCGCGGCCTGATCGTGGGTGGTCAGCGCATCGACGACCTCGCCCAGATCACCCTGAATGATGCGGTCCAGCGAATAAAGGGTCAGGCCAATGCGATGATCGGTCATCCGCCCTTGCGGAAAGTTATAGGTGCGGATGCGTTCGGAACGGTCGCCAGATCCGACCTGAGACTTGCGATCAGCTGCACGCTCAGCATCAGCGCGCGAGCGTTCCAGATCGTAAAGCCGGGCGCGCAGCACGGCCATGGCGTTGGCGCGGTTCTGGTGCTGGGACTTTTCCGAACTGGTCACGACGATACCGGTCGGCAGGTGGGTGATGCGCACCGCCGAATCGGTCGTGTTGACGTGCTGGCCGCCCGCACCGCTGGCCCTCATGGTGTCGATGCGAATGTCATTGGCTGGAATCTCGATATCGACCTCTTGCGCTTCGGGCAGCACCGCGACGGTCGCAGCACTGGTATGAATACGCCCGCCCGATTCTGTTTCGGGAACACGCTGAACGCGATGAACGCCGGATTCGTATTTCAGCCGGGCAAAGACGCCTTCGCCCTCGATCCGCGCTACGGCCTCGCGTACGCCACCCAGATCGGATTCGGCAAGCTCAAGCAGCTGGAACTGCCAGCCCTGCGATTCGGCAAAGCGGCGATACATGTTGAGCAGATCCGCCGCAAACAGCGCGGCCTCTTCGCCGCCGGTTCCGGGGCGGATCTCAAGGATCGCGGGGCGGGCATCAGCAGCGTCGCGGGGCAAAAGCGCAATGCGCAGCGCGTGCTCCAGATCCGGCAGCAGACTGCGCAGACGCGACAGCTCATCCTCGGCCAGTTCGCGCATCTCGGGATCGGCAAGCATTGCCTGGGCTTCGCGGATGCCGTCCTGTGCTGCACGCCATTCACCGATCTGGGCGACGACGGGCTTTAGCTCGGCATATTCGCGGCTGATCGCCGCAATCTCGTCCGGGGCGGGCCCGGCGTTCAGCCGCGCTTCGAGATACTCGAAACGCTCGACGATCTGGTTAAGGCGGTCCTGCGGCAGCATGAGGTGGAATTAGCCCCTGCGCGCGCCACCGGCAAGGCGGAACCGCGTGGCGGTCTGATACAGATCAAGGCGCCCGTCCGGACCATGAGGCACAATAGCCTTGGCGCGCGACCCAACTCATGTCCTGAGGAGGCATAACGTGAAATTCGTCCCCCTGCTGACCGCAACGAGCCTTGCCCTGTCGGCGCTTGCCGCCTCGGCACAGGTCGCAGCCATCGACAGCAGCGCCCTGCGCGAAGAAGCCAAGGGCATATTCGAGGCGATTCCCGAAACGCTGACCGCTATCAAGCAGACCGAAGAAAACCCCGGGGGCGTCTCCCTGACCGCCGAGAAAATCGAGCTGGGCAAGGCACTGTTTTTTGACCCGCGCATGTCGCGCTCGGGCCTGATCTCGTGCCAGACCTGCCATAACGTCGGGATCGGCGGCGTCGACGGTTTGCCAACCTCGGTCGGGCATGGCTGGCAGCATGGGCCGCGCAACGCCCCCACGATGCTGAATGCGATCTTTAACGCCGCACAGTTCTGGGATGGCCGCGCCCCGGACCTTGCCGAACAGGCCAAAGGCCCCGTGCAGGCCAGTGTCGAGATGAGCAATACCCCGGAAGAGCTGGTCAAGACGCTGAACTCGATGCCGGAATATACCGAGGCCTTCAAAGCGGCCTTCCCCGACCAGCAGGACCCGGTGAGCTTTGACAACTTCGCTGCCGCGATCGAACAGTTCGAGGCAACACTGATCACCCCGCACAGTGCCTTTGACCGCTTTCTGACCGGCGACGATAACGCGCTGAACGAACAGCAAAAGCGCGGATTGCAGGCCTTTATGGATACCGGCTGCACGGGCTGTCATTATGGGATTAACTTTGGCGGACAGGACTACCATCCCTTTGGCCTGATTGCCAAACCGGGCGCGGATGTTCTGCCCGTTGCAGACAGGGGCCGGTATGAAATCAGCCTGACGGCCAGCGACGAATATGTCTTCCGCGCCGCGCCGCTGCGCAACGTTGCGCTGACCGCGCCCTATTTCCACTCGGGCGTGGTCTGGGATCTGAAAGAGGCGGTGCAGATCATGTCTTCGGCCCAGCTCGGGACTGAACTGACGCAGGAACAGGTTGACGATATCGTCGCCTTCCTTGGCGCACTGACGGGCGAGCAGCCGCAGATCACCCATCCGATCCTGCCAGCCCGGACCGACACGACACCCCTGCCCGCCCCCATGTAAGCGGGCGCGAATGAAAAAGGGGCCCGACCGGGGCCCCTTTATCTGGTGCGATGGTGACCGTTACTCGGCCTTTACCGCCTCGACAGTCACCTTGATTTCGACCTCATCAGCAATGGCCGGGGCGAATTTGCCAAGGTTGAATTCCGAGCGTTTGATATCGGCCTCCCCATCGAAACCGGCAGCTTCCTTGCCGGTCATCGGATGGTTGCCGCGCTGGTTCAGATCAACGTCCAGCACCACCTGCTTGGTAACGCCGTTCAGCGTCAGATCGCCGGTGACTTTGGCTTCGTCATCGCCATCAAGCTCGACCTTGGTCGATTTGAAGGTCGCGACCGCGCCGCTTGCATCGGTGTTAAAGAAATCCGGCCCGAACAAATGCTTGTCCAGCTCTTCGGAAACGGTGCGCAGGCCCGACAGCGGGATCGTCGCCTCAACGCTGGAATTGGCGGGGTTCTCTGCATCAAGCAGCAGTTTGCCGGTCACGCCATTGATGATGCCAGTGCTCGTCGAAAAGCCAAGGTGGCTGTACTCGAACACCACCTGGCTGTGCGAAGGATCAAACTCATAGGCCACCGGCTCGGCCATGGCGGCAGTGGTGCCAAGCAGGACAAGCGCTGCGGCGGGGGCGAGGATGGTTTTCATGCTGAACTCCCGTTTGAAAAGGTTGCATCGGTTCTGCCAGAAAATACCCCGGCATCAACAATGGTTTCCCACAATAAACCTGACATTTTCGTGTTTCGCCGCAGCGCCGGAACTCTGTCGCCGCCATGGCGATTTTCCGGGATTTTATGGTGTTTTGCCTTGCAATCCCGGACCGGACCGATATAAGGCCGCATCCTTCCGCAAATGCGAAACCGGCGCAGCCTCTCGTGGCGGGGCGCGGAAGGGATGTCCCGCCGTTGAAATGCGCCCCGACACAAAGGTGCAGACATGCCGCTTTATGAGCATGTGATGATCGCCCGTCAGGACCTGTCGAATGCACAGGCCGAAGGGCTGATCGAACATTTTTCGACCGTGATCGCCGATAACGGCGGCAAGGTCGTGGACAGCGAATACTGGGGCGTGCGCACGCTCGCCTATAAAATCAACAAGAACCGCAAGGGCCATTACGCCTTCCTGCGTTCGGACGCGCCCTCGGCCGCCGTGCAGGAGATGGAGCGCCTGGCCGGTCTGCACGAAGATGTCATGCGCGTGCTGACCATCCGCGTGGACGAGCACAAAGAAGGCCCGTCGATCCAGATGCAGAAACGTGACGAGCGCAGCGAGCGTGGCGAACGCCGCGAGCGCCGTGAGCGCGACGACCGGAACTAAGGGAAAGGAACCAGATCATGGCTAACAAACCTTTCTTCCGCCGCCGGAAAGTCTGCCCCTTCTCGGGTGAGAACGCCCCGACCATCGATTACAAGGACACGCGCCTGCTGCAGCGTTACATCAGTGAACGCGGCAAGATCGTGCCCTCGCGCATCACCGCCGTCTCGGCCAAGAAGCAGCGTGAACTTGCGCGCGCCATCAAACGCGCCCGCTTCCTCGCCCTGCTGCCCTATGCCGTGAAGTAAGGAGAGACGATCATGCAAGTCATCCTGCTGGAACGTGTGGCCAAGCTGGGCCAGATGGGCGACGTGGTGAAGGTCAAGGACGGGTTCGCACGCAACTTCCTCTTGCCGCAAGGCAAGGCGCTGCGTGCCTCGGACGCCAACATTCAGGCTTTCGAAGCCCGCAAGGCCGAACTCGCCGCCCGCAACGACGAGACCCGCGACGAGGCACAAAAGATCGCCGAGAAGCTGGAAGGTCAGACCTTCATCATCATCCGCTCGGCTTCGGATTCGGGCGCGCTCTACGGCTCGGTCACCCCACGTGACGCCGCCGAGGCCGCTCAGGCCGAAGGCTTTGCGGTCGAGCGCCGTCAGGTCGTTCTGACCGCTCCGATCAAAGAGCTGGGTCTGCACGACATCCGCGTGCACCTGCACCCGGAAGTTGATGTGACGATCCGCCTGAACGTTGCCCGTTCGGCCGAAGAGGCCGAGCTGCAAGCTACGGGCAAATCGATCCAGGAACTGGCCGCCGAAGAAGAGGCTGCTGCCGATTTCGAGATCGCCGAACTCTTCGACGATATCGGCGCGGCCGGCCGCGACGAGGACGAAGCCGAAAGCTGATCTCAGCCCGGCATATCGCTATTATGGAAAAACGCGCCGCAACCCGGCGCGTTTTTTCATGGGCGGCGTCGACATACGCCGGGCGGAACATTCCTTGCAGTTCAGGGGTTGAGATAGAAAGCCTCCGACAGCCAGAGGATCTGCCTTCATGCCCGATCACGACGATCTGCCCTTTGACGATGATACGCCGCCCATCACCCGCACAGCTGCTGATGAGACGAGCCAGACCCGATTTGGCCCCCGCCCGGTGCCCGAAGGTCATCACCGTCCATCAGGACCGGCAGAATCGCGTTACATCCCGCCGCATGGCGATGTCGCGCCTGATGGTCTTCGCGCTTGGCCGCGCCCCTCACGCCCGGCGAAATGGCTGGTCTGGGGCGGAGCAGGACTTGCAGCCGCTGCTTTGACAGTGGGGGCGGCCTATGCCGCACGCGGGCTGGTCGATCTGCTGGCGGATGACAAGCGCGCGCCCTCACCGCGCAGCAGGGATGCAGCCCCCGCGGCCCCGCCAAAAGAGCCTGCGCGAAAACCCCGCCCGCCCAGGGCGACACGGCGCGCCCCGCGCCAGAATCTGTTGCAAGAGGTCGAGGCAAACACTGCCAGCCTGACCAATGGCATTGAAAATGTGATGGGCGCCATGGCCGCTGCGCTGGAAGGCTTTCGCACCATCGCCGGTCAGGCCAGCGCCATCATGCAGGAATTCGGCGATGCCGCAGCACTGGTCAGCAGTCTCACCGGCCGCAATCCGGCTGAGCCGCACACGCCCAAACCACGGCGCGACAGCGGCCCTGTGCCCGATCTGCGTGATGATCCCCTGACCCACGATCCAATGGACGGTCCCGAGGGGAAAGGCCCCGCTGATCACGATCCACGCCTGCATCGGCTGTAGGGCCGAATATGAAAAGGGCCGCCCCGGGGCGGCCCTTTGATGTTTCACCGACAGGTCGGATCAGACCTGATCCAGAGCCTCAATGGCTTTTTCGAGCTCTTCCTTGGTTACGGTCTTGTCCGAAACCTTGGCGCCTTCGACGATGTGGTCGACGACCTTATCTTCAAAGATCGGCGCGCGCAGCTGCTGCTGGGCCTGCGGGTTCTGCTGAACGAACTCAAAGAAGGCACGCTCTTGACCCGGGAACTGACGGGCCTGACGCAGCACCGCCTGGGTCATCTCCTCATCCGAAACGGTGATTTCGGCCTTCTGACCGATCTCGGCCAGCAGCAGACCCAACCGGACGCGACGCTCGGCCAGCTTCAGATGCTCGTCGGTCGGCTCGATCTCGCCATGGTTATGGCCGTGCTCTTCGGGGTGCTCTTCGTGCCAAAGCTGATGCGCGATCTGATGCGCCTCGGCCTCGACCAGCGATTCGGGCAGTTCGAACTGAACCAGAGCGTCCAGCTTGTCGAGCAGCGCCCGCTTGAGCACCTGACGCGAGGCACCTTTATATTCGGCCTCAAGACGCTCACGGATCTGGCCTTTCAGCGCATCCAGGCTTTCAGCGCCGAATTTCTTGGCCAGTTCGTCGTCAATCTCGGCCGGTTTGGGGGCCTTGACCGCCTTGACGGTGGTTTCAAAGATCGCGTCCTTGCCGGCCAGATGCGGCGCGCCATACTCTTCGGGGAATTTGACCTCGACCTTGACTTCCTCACCGGCTTTGGCGCCGATCAACTGATCTTCAAACCCGGGGATGAAGCTTTTCGAGCCCAGCACCAGCGGATAATCCTCGGCCGTGCCCCCCTCGAATGCTTCGCCATCGACGATGCCTTTAAAGTCGATCACAACCTGATCGCCTTCTTTGGCTTTGGTGCCTTTTTTACGGTCCTCAAAGGACTGGGCATTCTTGGCGAGGTTTTCCAGCGCCTCGGTCACCTGCTCTTCGCTGGCTTCGACGACCAGACGCTCAAGCTCGATACCCGACAGATCAGCCTCGGGAATCGCCGGCAGGGCTTCGTAGTTCACGGTAACGATGACATCGTCGCCTTCTTTCCAGTTCTCGCCGTTGACCATTTCGATCTTGGGCTGAACGGCAGGACGGTCGCCCGATTTTTCCAGGTGATCGCGCAGGGCCTTATCAATGGCCTCCTGCATGGCGTCGCCCATGACGCGCTGACCGAACTGCTTTTTCAGCAGCGCCAGCGGCACCTTGCCCTTGCGGAAGCCCTTAATCTCGATCTCGGGCTGAGCTTCTTTCAGCTTCGCATCCACCTGCGCCGCCAAATCGGCCGCAGGCAGAGTAAATTCGTAGCCCCGCTTCAGCCCCTCGTTCTGGGTTTCCTTGACCTGCATTTGTCTTCCTTCATCCACAAACCATGCCGCGGGCAGAGGCATCCCGGCCCCTGGCGCCGGAAATTCCTTTCCGCGCCCCGCCTGTTTCAGCGCGCTAGCTAGGGGATTTCGCCCGCCATAGCAAGGACGAAGGCAGGTTTTGCAGGTTGGACAGCCAAGGAATCGCCCCGTCAAAGCCCCTTACGCGACCACCCCGCTTGCACCTGTCAGACCTGGGGTAGAATCGCCAAAAACATATCGGTCAGTCAGGCGGCGCAAACAGGCCACGAAGCACAATCAGCGGTCTTTTGCCGAGCCTTCCCTGCACAACCGCCAATTGCCGGTTCAGCAAAATCAAGCGTATCTGACCAAAAAGTCAGTAGTTTGAACCTAACTTATGGATATATTCCCATAAGGAAGGCAACAGTGCATACAGGCCGCGCTGCGTAAGTGGTTGTTTGTTCAAATCGGCAAGCGGTTATCTGGTCATCAGTTCAGACTGACCGGAATGCAGAGATTTCTGCATTCCCCGGGCCATTGTCCGGGGCGGACTGTCGGACCAGCGCATGTCCAGATTGCAAAAGACCAGCGCTGATTTAGTCCACACTCGCCCCGAACGGGTCAATCTACATCTGGTTCTAGGTATCTCTGCACATAAATTGTGCAGAAACTTTTCATCTTTGCATGGCTGGCCCTGCACCAGAATACAAAGGCCGCCCTTGGGGCGGCCTTTTCGATGCGGGTTTGCCGGGGTCGTCAGCCCCGCGCACGCACCACCTGCAACAGCGGCATCACCTCGGACATGTCTGGCCCGTGCGCCTGCCCAGTCAGGGCCTTACGCAACGGCATAAACAGCCCCTTGCCCTTACGGCCAGTTGCCTCTTTCACCTTGGCCGTGAACTCGGCCCAGCTGGTTTCGCTATAGGGCGGAGGCGGCAAAAGCTTCATAGCCTCGGCAATGAACCCGGCATCTTCGGGGTCGATCTGAGGCTCAGCACCTTTCGAGAAAATCTCCCACCAGCCAGCAAGATCGTCAAGCTTGGTGATGTTTTGCGAAGCCACCCGCCAGAACCGCTCGGCCAGATCCGCAGGGACGCCAAGCGTTGTGATGCGATCGCGGACAGCATCGAACGGGCGCGACTGGTTTGCTTCGCGGGTCAGCGGCCAAAGATCCTCGGCATCAAACTTGGTGGGCGAGGCGCCGAACTGGCCAAGATCGAACCCTTCGGCAAGCTCGTCGAGCGACATCCGCAGCTCGACCGGCTGCGAAGAGCCCAGCCGCGCCATCAACGACAGCAGCGCCTCGGGTGCGACGCCATTTTCACGCAGGTCCTTGATCGACAACGTGCCAAGGCGTTTGGAAAGCTCTTCCCCCTGAGCGCCGGTCAGAAGGCTGTGATGGGCAAAAGCCGGCGGCTCGGCCCCAAGGGCGCGGATGATCTGGATCTGCGTCGCCGTATTCGTCACATGGTCGGCACCGCGTACGATATGGGTCACGCCCATATCGGCGTCATCGACCGAGCTGGCAAAGGTGTAAAGCACCTGCCCATCCGCACGGATCAGCACCGGGTCCGAGACGCTGGCCGCGTCGATCGAGATCGGGCCAAGGATGCCGTCGGTCCACTCGATCCGCTCCTGATCCAGCAGAAAGCGCCAGTAGCCATCACGCCCCTGAGCGCGCAGCTTGTCCTTGTCTTCGACCGACAGGTTCAGCCCGGCGCGGTCATAGACAGGAGGCTTGCCCATGTTGAGTTGCTTTTTGCGCTTCAGGTCCAGCTCGGTCGGGGTCTCGAACACCTCATAAAGCCGCCCAGCCTCGCGCAGGCCCTGCGCAGCCTCGGCATAGCGATCCAGCCGGTCGGACTGACGCTCGATACGGTCCCAGGTCAGGCCCAGCCACTCAAGATCGCGCTGG
This sequence comes from Paracoccus sp. TRP, assembly GCF_000185925.1. Taxonomy (NCBI): domain Bacteria; kingdom Pseudomonadati; phylum Pseudomonadota; class Alphaproteobacteria; order Rhodobacterales; family Paracoccaceae; genus Paracoccus; species Paracoccus sp. TRP. Next base: position 61,154 of record NZ_AEPN01000020.1, read on the forward strand.
ATGCCGTCGGCGTATTCCTGCTTTGACCGCTCGCGGTCGGTGTCGTCCAGACGCAGGATAAAGGTGCCGCCCGTCTTGCGCGCGATCAGATAGTTCATCAGCGCCGTGCGCAGGTTGCCGACATGGATATGGCCGGTGGGCGAAGGGGCGAAACGGGTGATTGTCATGGAAGGTCTCCTGTCGGCTTCGCTCTTTCACAAACGGCGGTTTTTGTCCATATCGGGACCAAAGACGAGGTGAGCAGATGCTTGACTGGAAGAACGCCGAGGCCCCTGACACGGCCATGATCGAGGAACTGGCGCGCGAGGCCATCGCCGGCCTGCCCCCTGAATTCGCCGGCCCCGCCTCGCAGGTCGTTCTGCGCGTCGAGGACTTCGCCAGCGACGAGTTCCTCGATGAGCTGGAAATCGACGACCCGCTAGAGCTGACCGGCCTCTATGACGGCGTGCCGATGACCGAGAAATCTGCAAGCGCCCCTCAGCATTTTCCCGACACGGTCTGGCTGTTTCGCCGGGCGATCCTGGATGAATGGGCATCGCGCGGCGATGTGACGTTGGGTCAGCTTGTCGCGCATGTCGTGGTACATGAATTCGCCCATCACTTTGGCTGGTCCGACGATGATATCGCCGCCATCGACCGCTGGTGGGAATGATGCCGCAGGCCCCGATCCTGACCATCACACTGAACCCGGCGCTGGATGTCACCACCGCTGCGGCGCGGGTAGTGCCTGATATCAAGCTGCGATGCGATGCGCCGCGACTGGATCCCGGCGGCGGTGGCATCAACGTCAGCCGCGCGATCCGCGCCATGGGAGGGGAAAGCACCGCGCTGGTCGCGCTGGGTGGCAGCACGGGACAGCGCATTGCCGAGCTGCTGGAGGAAACCGGCATCCCTCTGCACATGCTGCCCGCCCCAGGGGAGACACGGCAATCCCTTACCGTGGACGACCGCACGATCCGTCAGCAATTCCGTTTCGTCATGCCCGGGCCGGAATGGTCCGCGGCGGATGTCGATGCCGCACTGGATGCCGCAGCACGCGAGGCGCGGCCAGGCGCTCTGGTGGTGCTCTCGGGTTCGAACCCTCCCGGCGTGCCTGCCAGCTTTGCCGCGCTGTTGGCCGAAAGGCTGCGCGGCACTGGCGCAAGGCTGATCGTGGATACCTCGGGCGAGGCATTGACCGAGATCGCGGCAGCCACCGACAGGCGGGTCGAGATCCTGCGGATGGACGACGAAGAGGCCGAGGGGCTTGCGGGTCGGTCTCTGCCCTTTCGCGCTGATACAGCCGCCTTTGCGGCCAACCTCGTCGCATCGGGCGCAGCCCATGGGGTAATCGTCGCGCGCGGGCGTGACGGCAATATCATCGCCACAGACCAAGGCGTCTGGCATGCCGAGGCCGCGCGTGTGCAGGTCGTCAGCAAGGTCGGCGCGGGCGACAGCTTCCTTGCGGGCTTTACCCTTGGTCATGCCCGTGGCTGGCCGGTGGCCGAGGCCTTGGGTCTGGCCGCCGCAGCCGCGTCAGCAACCGTACAGACCCCCGCGACCGAACTTTGCCGGGGCGGGGATGTCGAGCGGCTGTTTGCGGCACGGGTGGTGACGCAAATACAGCCCTGACAGCACGCGGCCTAACTGCGCCCGTCCATACGCACGAAATCCAGCACGCTGCCCTGACCCGGGCCCAATTCGGACCAGCTGTCGATCTGGAAATCAACCACCAGCGTCGCTGCCGTCGGATAACGACGAAAATCCGGATCAAGCGGTGCACGTGCCGGCAGCATAGCAGCAAATTCGGCAATGCCGGGATTGTGCCCGATCATCATCACCGTCGGGGCCGTGGCGCTGCGCAGAATCGCAAGCATCTTCTCAGGCCCAGCCTGATAAAGCGCCGGCTCATAACGAAGATGCGGGCGCACCTCCAGCGGAGCCTTGGCCACCCGATCCCAGGTTTCGCGAGTGCGCTCGGCAGTCGAGCACAGCACCTCTTCGGGCTCATAGCCACGGCTTGCCAGCCAGTCGCCCAGTTCGCGCGCCGAACGGCGGCCACGCTCATTCAACGGGCGGTCATGGTCAGGCTGCGTCGGATCGTCCCAGGACGATTTCGCGTGACGGGTCAGGATCAGACGGCGGTGTCCGAGTGGAGTCATCGAATTGCCTTTTCGGCCATACGGTTAAGGACGTGACGGTTAAGAACAAGGCAGCGCAGCCGAGCCTGCCACAGCTTCCGCCGCGCGGGCAAGCATTCTCTTGCAGGCGCTGCGACGCTGCCGCTAGAGGCTGCTGGCGCCCTGACGCAGACCGTGCGGCTTGATCCGCGGTTCGGTCGAACGAATGAGAGAGCCTGCGCCGTGTTCAGTGAACAGCTCTAGCAGACAGGCGTTCGGCACCCTACCGTCAAGAATGACCACGGCACGCACGCCCTCTTCCAGCGCCTTCAGCGCCGTTTCGGTCTTGGGGATCATGCCACCGGCGATGGTCCCATCAGCGATCATCGAGCGCACCTGATCGGGGTGCAGCTGCGTCACCACCTCGCCCGAAGCGTCCTTGACCCCCGACACATCCGTCAGAAGCAACAGGCGATCAGCCTGCAGCGCACCTGCAATCGCACCCGCGGCGGTATCGCCATTGACGTTGAAGGTTTCGTTATCCTCCATCCCCGTCGCCACAGGCGCAATGACCGGGATCAGACCGGCGTTATAAAGGTCGCGGATAATCTGGACGTTCATCTCGACCGGGCGGCCGACAAAGCCCAGTTCGGGATCGTCCGGCTCGCAAACCATCAGGTCATCGTCTTTGCCCGAGATGCCGACCGCGCGACCGCCGGCGTCGTTGATTGCCTGCACGATCCGCTTGTTGACAAGACCCGAGAGAACCATTTCCACCACCTCGACCGTCTCGCGGGTGGTGACGCGCTTACCGCGCACAAAACTGCTTTCGATGCCCAGCTTGCCCAGCAGTTCGTTGATCATCGGGCCACCGCCATGACAGACCACCGGATGAATACCGACCTGTTTCATCAGCACGATATCGCGGGCAAATTCGGCCATGGCCGCATCGTCGCCCATGGCGTTACCACCGAATTTCACGACCACGACCGCGCCCGAATAGCGCTGCATATAGGGCAATGCTTCCGAGAGGGTACGGGCGGTGGCGATCCAGTTCCGGTTCATGTTCTGCTTTCTCATCAGGGGCCCCTGTTCGTCGCGCCGACCCTAGGACGCACGCGGCCGCCAGTCCAGACCGGCTCAGTCAAGGCCGGCGATGATGGTGCGCAAGGTCACGATCCCCAGCCCCTTGTCAGAGCTGGTCACCACCAGTTGCGGGAATGCGGCAGGGTGTTTCTGCAGCGCCTCCTGCACCTGTTCGATGGTGGCGGCAAGCTGCTGGGCAGTGATCTTGTCAGCCTTGGTCAGCACGACCTGAAAAGGCACTGCCGCACGATCCAGCAGCTGCATGATCTGATGGTCCACGTCCTTGACCCCATGACGGGAATCGATCAGCGCAAAGGCGCGCCGCAGGGTCGGTCGCCCCGAAAGGTAGCTTTTCAGAAGCGCCTGCCATTTCGCCACGACAGCGACCGGGGCCTTGGCAAAACCATAGCCCGGCAGGTCGACAAGATAGGCGCGGTCGCCCAGCTTGAAATAGTTGATCTCTTGTGTGCGCCCCGGAGTGTTCGAGGCCCGGGCCAGACCCTTACGCCCGGTTAGCGCATTAATCAGACTGGATTTTCCAACATTTGAACGACCCGCAAAGCAGACCTCGGGCCGGTCGGCGGCCGGCAACCCGTCCATCGCCACCACACCTTTGAGGAAATCGACCGGACCAGCGAAAAGCTGGCGCGCCGCTTCAGCCTCTGCAGGGTCAGGCTCGGGAGCCAGGGAAAAGCTGACCTTCATATGCCGAACTCGTCTCCTAGGGCGATCTCGCCGCCGGTTACCACCTCGGCATAAATGCCAAAATCGCGATGGCCGAACTGTGCGTCCAGCGCAGCAGGCATGTCGATATCAATACGGCCGGTGTTCGGATCGGCACAGGTTGCCGGACAGCGACCGATTGTTTCGGTCACGCGCAACTCGACCCCGCCAATCGTCAGAACCTGACCAATCAGATCGCGTTCGCGGTAGGGCTCAAGCCCCTCAAGCCAGATATTGCCGCGCCAGCGCTCGATACCCAGAGACATTTCCAGCCGCGCCTCAAGATCGGCAAGGCTCGACAGAGACAGAATCGATATCCACGGCTGGTTTGCGTCAGTCCAGCCGGTCGGCCCGCGAACCAGACGGGTTGGTGCTGGTCGATCCGCTGACCAGAGCGGGCGCACCCATTCAACCAGCCGCCCCCCCTCGGTCTCGGGGTCAAAGACCAGTTCACCAAGTTCGGGGTGGGTCAGGCGGATTGGGCCGGTATCTGCGCCCTCACCCCAGCCGCCTTGAATGGCCTGCAGCCCAGCGGCTGCCGCGCCGCGCAGGAAACAGGATTTAGGCAGCCACCGCGCGGGAACCGGACCAGCGTGACGCTCTCCGCCTTCGTTCAGCAGAGCCCAGATACGATCACCCGGGAGGCGGCGAGCCGCATCCAGACGGACGCGGCCAAGGTCCTCACCACCGATCGACTTGATCGGATGCCGACGGATCCGGGCGATGCGCGCAGTCATTTGTGGCCCTTATCTCCGCCTTTGGCATCAGACTTGCCATTGCCGTTCGAACGCGAGGGCAAACTGGCGCGAATGTTGCCAAAGAGATCGGGCCGATGACCATGCATGCTCATGATCGTGTACTGCTGAATGATGGTGATGGTGTTGTTGGTGATCCAGTACAGCACCAGCCCCGAGGCAAAGCCCCCCAGCATCAGCATGAAAATCCACGGCATCCAGGCAAAGATCATCTTCTGCGCCGGATCAGCGGGTGCCGGGTTCAGCTTTTGCTGCATCCACATCGAGATACCAAGCAGGATCGCAAGCACCGGCAGGGTAAAGCTGTGCAGGAAGCTGCCCTGACCCGGCGCCGCCCAAGGCAGCAACCCGAACAGGTTCCACAGGCTTGACGGGTCCGGTGCCGCAAGGTCACGGATCCAGCCGATCCAAGGCGCATGACGCAGTTCGATCGTCACGAAGATCACTTTATAGAGCGCAAAGAAGATCGGGATCTGCAACAGCACCGGCAAGCACCCCGCCGCGGGGTTCACCTTTTCGCGCTTGTAGAGCTCCATCACCTCTTTCTGGAACTTCATCCGGTCGTCACCCGTGCGCTCTTTGATCGCCTCCATCTGCGGCTGCAGCTCCTTCATCTTCGCCATCGAGATGTAGGATTTGCGCGCCAGCGGGAAGACGAGCAGCTTGAGCACAAAGGTCAGCGCGATGATCGACCAGCCCATGTTGCCGATCATACCGTGCAGCCAATGCAGCAGACGGAAGATCGGCTTGGTCAGGAAATAGAACCAGCCCCAGTCGATGGAATCGACGAAACCGTCGATGCCGGGGTTCGCTTCATAGCCGCTGATGACTTCCCACACCTTCGCGCCAGCAAAAAGATAACTTGAGGTGGTCACGCTGGCACCCGGGGCGACGGTCTGCATCGGCATCCGCGCCTCGGTCTGATAAATATCGGCGCCGGGGACATATTTCACCGCTGCGGTAAAGCCCTGACCCGGCGCAGGCGCCAGAGTGGTCATCCAATATTTATCGGTAAAGCCGATCCAGCCGTTCTCTTTCACCTCGATCAGCTGGGCAGGGCCTTCGCCCGGCTGCGGATCAAGCTTGGCGATATCCTTGTACTTCTCTTCCAGCAGCTTGCCGTCGGTCATTCCGACAGCGCCTTCGTGCAGCACAAAGAAATTCTGGGTGTCGGGCTGGCCCTGCCGGGCAAGGATGCCATAGGGCGCAGCCGAGAACGGCGCAGCCCCGGTGTTTTCGACTGCCTGAGTGACTGTGAACAGGAATTTGTCGTCCAGCTCATAGGTGCGGCGGAAAATCTGGCCCGCGCCATTGTCCCAGCGCAGCGTGACCGGCTGGCCGGGGGCGAGGGTCGAGCCGGATTCGACCTCCCATACCGTAGCAGGCCCGGGAACCAGCGCAGGATCGGTGCCAGCACCCGGTACCCAGCCATAGACGGCATAATAGGGCTTTTGCACTACAGGCAGGCTGTCACCACCCGGCGCGACAGCAGTACCTTCGGCCTGCTGGGCGGGACGCGTCGTCGGCGAAAGCAGGCGCACGAAAGGCGAATTCGGGTCCAGCGTCTCGCGATAGCCGGTCAGTTCCAGATCATCGATGCGACCGCCAGCCAGCGAAATCGTGCCCGACAGGACCGGAGATTTGATCGTCACACGCCCAGCTGTGACCGAAGGGTCATTGGTCGCAGCATCCACAGCCGCAGGGGCTGGCGTTGCGCCCTGCGGGGCCGCACCCGGCGTTGCGGGGGCGCCATTTTCCGGCGCAGTCGTCCCTTGCGCGTTAATCGCGGTGTCCTGTGCAGGGGGCACCGGCTCGGGCGCGAAGAAAATCGACCAGACGAGCATGACGAGAGCAGAAAGCACCATCGCCAGGATTAGGTTGCGGTTATTGTCTTGCATTCCGGACCAGCCCTTCGTCGTCACCCTGCCTGAGGGTTCGGGGTGCTTCAACAGAAGCGACCGCCAAAGGTCAAGGGAATTTGCCCGCCCTGTAGAGCGATTCCCCTGTCTGCCCCCCCTATTCTTGTCCATCGCGGCACGAGATGTGTCCTTGTCTGAAAATGCCTTTGCCAAGACCGATGGTTTCACGCCCTTCCCCATACTTTGGGTGAGAAGCAAGCAGCGAAGCCCCGGTGGAGCAGAAGATCATCAACTTCTTCCGCAGATAATGGCAGAAACACCGCCGGCCCTTGAACCCCATCAACGCCAATTTGGCTAAGGAAGGACCGCTCATCTCGGGTAGAGACCCCATCGGCGATGACTTGCAATCCAAGGTGACGAGCAAGTGCTGTAATCGCCAATAGTGTCCGTTGCTGATCTCCCCGATGATCACAACCGGCAACAAAAGATCTGCCGACACGCACACGATGAAAACCATGATGGCGCAGGTTATCAGGACGCGTCATGCCGGTGCCGAATTCACCTAAACCAAGCTGACAGCCCGCCCTGCGCAATTCTTGCAAGTTAGCGGCCACCACGGCTTGCGTGGCACCTTTGCCAACCGGTTCAATCACTTCGATCTCAAGCCGGTGGGGAGAAAGATCATGCCGCTCAAGCTGTGCCAGAATAACCTCAACGACAGAGGGGCTGGCCAGAATGCGATCCGGAAGGGCCAGTGACAGGCAGGGAACATAGCGGCCCATCCGGTCCCAGCCTCTCAGACTCGCGCAAGCCTCGCGCAGCAGGGCCGTCGTGATCCGCAGCTGCCGGTTGTCATCAAGACGAGGCAATATGCCAGTCAGGTTACGGCCTTGTCCCACCTCTCGAACAAGGTGAATACGGGGCAGGACCTTCAGTGCCAGAACGCTTCCTGTGGTGCAGCAGATTTGCGGCTGGAATTGCAGGCTGATCTGATCATCGCCTGCAAGGACGGGATATGCACGCCCCTCTTGCCCCTCCATATCGACGAGACGGATATGACTTGAAAGTGTGTGAGGGCTTGACCCATCCAGAACGACCCGGCCATGGGCGTAAAGAGCCGTGCTTTCATGGCAACCAAAGGGATCGGCAACAATCACCCCCTGCACCATCGGATATAAAGACACCCCCGGCAGGTAGATTCTTTCGCTGCAAATCGCCCTGAGCCGCAAAAGAAGCCCCTGCCCCGCCTGCGGCCCGGGATCAGCGACAAGTCCGCAGATTTCGTCCCCGTCGTCACAGCTGGAATGCAGCGACAGTCCCAGCTCAGCAACCAGACGTGACCTGAGTTGGTCACGTATCTGCCGGGACAGCGCGGAGCCAGCGCCGCCCGGCAGATATTCCGGATTTGTTACCCGCAGCACCAGCGCAAAGCGCTGCACGCCCTGCCCGCTTGCCTGTCCCCAGACAGGCCATGTCGGCCATTCAGTGGCCGCCGCAATTCCGTACCCCATGCCCAGACCCGAATCCTGTTTCAGATTCGCAGCCTGCCTCGGATTGCTTTTCGTTCAGTTAATGTTCGCGCAGGATCGGCACGTCTTTTTCATTAGAATGCGCGCTATCTGGCATCAGGGCACTGAAATCGAACAGCTTTGGATCCGGCAGATGCGAGGGACGCACATTCATCAGCGCCCGGAACATGACCTGACGGCGGCCGGGGCTGCGCGATTCCCATTCGTCCAGCAGTTTTTTGACCTGCATGCGCTGCAGCCCTTCCTGACTGCCGCAGAGATCACAGGGAATCACCGGATAGTTCATAGCCGAGGCAAAGCGCGCGCAATCAGCCTCGGCCACGAAGGCAAGAGGGCGCAGCACGTTAAGATCGCCCTCTTCGTTCAACAGCTTCGGTGGCATCGACGCAAGCCGACCACCGTGGAACAAATTCATAAAGAAGGTTTCCAGAATGTCATCGCGATGATGACCCAGAACCACGGCCTGACAGCCCTCTTCACGAGCGATTCGATACAGGTTTCCCCGACGCAGGCGCGAGCACAGGCTGCAATAGGTGCGTCCTTCGGGGACCTTTTCCTTAACGATGGAATAGGTGTCCTGATATTCGATCCGATGCGCAACGCCGCGCTCGGTCAGAAATTCGGGCAGGACTGTTGCCGGAAACCCCGGTTGTCCCTGATCCAGATTGCAGGCCAGCAGATCCACCGGCAAAAGCCCGCGCCATTTCAGCTCGTGCAAAACGGCGAGCAGTGTATAGCTGTCCTTGCCGCCCGAAAGGCAGACCAGCCAGCGGTCGCCCGGACGGATCATGTCGTAGGTCTCGATCGCGGCGCGTGTCTCGCGCACCAGACGTTTGCGTAGCTTGCGAAACCCGGTCGAGGTGGGCGCGCCGTAAAACAGCGGGTGGATCTCCTCACCCGCCTCGAAATCCTCGGATTCGTTGATCTCGTCACGCATCTGTAGATCCCCGTCGCGCCTCTGCGCCCTGATTAACATGTCTGTGCCGCGACGTCAGTCCCGCGACGGATCGGCCTCATTCCCCGGAACCGGGTCATAGCCATGCCCGCCCCAAGGGTGACAGCGACAGATGCGCCGCGCCGCCAGCCATCCGCCGCGAAAGGCACCGTGCCGCTCAAGCGCCTCAAGCGCATAGGCCGAGCAGGTCGGTTGAAAGCGGCATCCGTGGCCGACCCACGGGCTGGCAACAAGGCGATATGCCCGCACCGGCAAAGCCAGAACATGGGCAAGAGGGCTCATCCGCGTTTGCCGTGAATGCGATCGAGCGCATGAAGCAGATCCTGACGCAGATCGGCAAAGCCGCGCTCGACAGTCGCTTTAGGACGCCCGACCAGCACATAGTCCCAGCCGGGCCTGGCGGCTGTGGGCAGGATCTCTCGTGCCAGGGCGCGCAGCCGACGCTTCGCGCGGTTGCGCATCACCGCATTGCCGAGCTTTTTCGAGCAGGTGAAGCCGACCCGGATCAGCTGCCCCGCCTCTTCCCCGTCGCGGGGGCGTGCTTGCAGCAGAAAGCCTGACACCCCCTGCCGCCGGCCAGAGGCAACGCGCAGAAAATCGGCCCGCTTGCGCAGGGTTTCAAGCCTGAGGCCTGAAATGACAGAAGCCGCCCTGTCCGGTGTCGCATCAGCAACGGTCCGGTCAGCGGCGGCAGCTTCTGTGGCACTGTCCGTCACGGATAGCCCACGCCCTGCAACGCAGGAACTCAGGCGCTGAGAACTTTGCGGCCCTTGGCGCGGCGGGCGTTGATCACGCGGCGGCCGCCTTTGGTCGCCATGCGCGCGCGGAAACCGTGGCGGCGGGCGCGAACCAGGTTCGACGGCTGGTAGGTGCGTTTCGACATCTTTCAACTCCGGGTCATGGCGGGCCAGGGTATGGGCTATCGGCCCACGCAAGACGCGCCGGTCATTCGAGGCCCGCTGGATAGTCGCCCCCGCCGTCCAAGTCAACCGTCGAAGCAACGATATCGCAAGGTTTCCGGTATAGACACGAACAGCGGGGAACCGGGACCGTGTCACGCAGGTTTGAACTGCACAAAGCCAATCACTATCTGAAGCAGCGGCGAGACGAGGGGAATAACAAAGCTCATCATGTCCCTGAATACCTTATCAGGCCGGTTCGCGCTGATCACGGGCATTTTCGTGCTTTTGGCCGAGTTGCTGATCCTGCTCCCCTCAATTGCCAATTACCGGCTGGATTTTCTGGAATCGCGGCTGGAACGCGCGCAGATCGCAAGTCTTGCGCTGCTTGCGACGGATGAGTCGCTGGCCACAGATCTGGAATCAGAGCTGCTTGAGAATGCGGGGGTCTTTAACGTCGTCCTCAGGCGGAACGATGTGCGTCAGCTTGTGCTGTCTTCGCCGATTCCCGGCCCCATCTCGGCCACCTATGACCTGCGGGATCAGCCTCTGTGGACCTCGGTCCGCGATGCGATTGCCCAGATCGCTGATCCGCGCAATCAGGTGATCCGGGTGATCGGCGCGCCGGTGAACCAAGCCGGACAGCTTATCGAAATCACAACCGACACCCAAAGGCTGCGCACCGGGATGATTGACTACGGGCTGCGGATGCTCGTGATCTCAGCCGCTTTCTCGATCCTTACCGCGGTCTTTCTGAACCTCGCTGCGCAAAGACTGCTGCTGGTTCCGATCCGGCGCGTCATCAGCCACATGACCGCCTATGCTGCCTCACCTGAGGATGCCCGCGCCATCATCACGCCGAACGCTCGCCTGGCCGAACTGAACGAGGCCGAGACGGCGCTTGCAGCCATGCAGCGCACGGTGACCTCCTCGCTGAAGCAAAAGGACCGGCTGGCACAGCTGGGTCAGGCAGTGGCGCGGATCAGTCACGATCTGCGCAACATCCTGACGACAGCGCAGATCTTTGCCGACCGGCTAGAGACCAGCGCCGACCCCGCTGTGCGCCGCGCGGCGCCCAAACTGGTGAACTCGATCAGCCGGGCGGTGAACCTGTGCGAAACCACGCTGGCCTTTGGCAAGGCCGAAGAGCCGGCCCCTTCCCTGTCGCGTTTCAACCTGCTTGCGCTGGCGACCGAGGTGACCGAGGGCGAATCCATGTCCTCGGACCGTCAGGACGGCGCCGAGCCGATAGAATTTCTGACCGATATCCCCCCCAGTCTGACGGTCCGTGCCGACCGCGATCAGCTTTTCCGGGTGCTGTCGAACCTCGTACGCAACGCCCGTCAGGCGATCGAAGCGACGCGCCAGCCCGGCACAATCGAGATTGGCGCGGGCGAGGACGAATCGGAATGGTGGATACGAATCGGCGATACCGGCCCCGGACTGCCGAAAAAAGCGCGGGATTTCCTGTTCCAACCGTTCTCTGGGGGCTCGCGCAAAGGCGGCACCGGGCTTGGCCTCGCCATCGCGGCAGATCTGGTGCGCAACCACGGCGGCCGGCTGGAACTTTTGCGCAGCGATGAGGACGGGACCCAGTTCATCCTGCACCTGCCGCGCGAACTTGCAGGCATTTCCCCACAGGAAGAGGCAGCCACAACCTAAGGTTAAACAGAGTCGAGACGAAAATTTCTTCAAACGGTCATTTTTGCCCTTGCACCCCCCCGGCACTGTCTCTAAATCACCGCCTCACAGCGGACCCGTAGCTCAGCTGGATAGAGCACCAGACTACGAATCTGGGGGTCGGGCGTTCGAATCGCTCCGGGTCCGCCATTTAATATCCAGACATTATTGCGTCTTTTCGCTGCTCTGCCCCTTTCCCGGGGCCGGTTTGCAAAGGCGGTGGCCGGGCTGATCTCGAAAGCCTGAATCGCGGCCCTCGAAAGCGCAGGCGTCATCACCATGTACTTCTCAAGAATACGGGTAGCCGATTGCAGCGTGTGCCCGGTGATCGACGCGATCTGAGGCACCTCGCGCCAGCCTTGGCCAACAACGTGACGGCTGTGCCTCGCAGGTCATTGAGCCGCGCGTACAAGGTCACAGACCGTCATTACCTCCTTGCGATGTTGGGCGTCATTGTCGAGGTTGTCAGGCGCGAGACAGGAGAAAACCCATGGACGATGTGCGGGTCGTAGAGCTGAAAGCCGAAGATCTGCCGATCTTTAAAAAGATCAGGCTCGAGTCGCTAAAGATGGCCCCCTCGGCCTTCGCCAACACATTCGCAGACTGGTCGTCTTTGTCCGACGAGGAATGGCAGAGCCGGATGAAGTGCCATGTCTTTGTCACGCTGAAAGGGCAAGAGCCGGTGGGAATTATGGGGCTATTGCCCCAGCTTGGGGAAAAGCGCTCTCACCGCGCAACTATCATCATGGTTTACATGCGGGAAAGCGAACGCGGCTCTGGCCTCGCGAGGCATTTGCTGCAGGTGGTCACAGATTTTGCCAGACAGATCGGGGTGCGCCAGCTTGAACTAAACGTCAACCATAGCAACGCCAGGGCCATTCGCTTTTACGAACGGCACGGCTTTGAAACGGTCGGCAGAATACCTGCAGCAACGATTGAGGACGGACATAAGGTGGACGAACTGATCATGGTGCATCAGCTAGACGAGAAAAGCCCAGGTTAGCCCGGTCGGCAGCCCATCTTGAATAGGCCATGCCCCCTGCCCTTTCCGCCCTGCACGCATCCACTCAGGCCAGCGGCTCGGTGATCCCGAAAGCGCTGGCAAGAAAGTTGCGCACCGGCTGCGGCAACTGGCGTCCCGCCATGGTCACGACCTGCAGCACGCTGCCCGAAAATACCTCATCCTCGACCGCGACCTCGGCATGGGTCTGGGTGATGCCATGCATCTGCCCACGAACCGAGGTCGAAAACATGACGCAGCCAGTCATGCAGGAAACGGTTTTCAGCATGGCCATCGAATTGGTCGAAAAGACGCGGTTCAGATTGAACCCCCGCGCCGCCAGAGCGGTCTCGATCAGCTTGCGCTGACTGCGGCTGTTGTCGGGAAAGGCAAAGTCCTGTCCACGCAGATCTTCCAGCGACACCGATGCCCGGCGTGCCAGCGGGTTGTCGCGCGGGATCAGCGCATAGATCGGCCGCACCTCGACAAGCTGGATTGTCAACCCCGGAGGCGAGCTGTGGCTATAAGTGATCCCGATATCGGCCTTGCCTGCCAGCACCCGGGCACAGATATCCTCGGAATTCCCGACCCAGGCATGAACCGTGACTTTGGGATGCTTTTCGCGGAAACGCGCCACCGCCTGGGATAGCGTTTCGATCGCGTAACCTTCGTAGCTTGCCAGCCTGATATGCCCATGATCCGCGGCCTGAAAATTCCGGATCTCGGTCAGCGCCATTTCGGTTTCCAGAGCGATGCGGCTGACATGGCGTGCCAGTTGCTGGCCCGCCTGGCTCAGCACCATACCGCGTGGATGACGCTCAAACAGCGTGGCGCTGAGGTTTTCCTCCAGCTTGATGATCTGGCGGCTGACAGCCGATGCTGAGACGTTCAGCCGTGTGGCCGCTTTGGTGATCGAGCCGGTCTCGGCCACCTCCTGAAAATAACGAAGGGCGATATGCTGCATTCCGCTTTGCGTTTAAAGCAATGATCCGTGAACTTAATGCTGCTTGTTGCACGGCTGGGGACTAAATACCAACACCCATTACACAATCACTCCTCCCGGCATGGGACCGCGCGGCAGCGTTTCCCCCTGTGCCATAACGCCGGTCGCATTTGGGTAGGTTACCATGACCAATGAAACGTTTGCGGAACCGTCCGCATCAAAAGGGCTGCAGCGCGCATTCCGCTTTTTTGCCATCGTCGAAAAAGTCGGCAACCTGCTGCCAAATCCGTTCTGGCTGTTCTGGATCCTCTCGATCCTTCTGGCGGGGATCAGCGCCCTTCTGGCCGGTGCCAGCACCACCAACCCCGCAACCGGCGAAGAAGTGACCGTGCTGAGCATGTTCACCGCCGAGGGGCTGCAGATGGTGTTGGGCACGGCAGTCAAGAACTTTGCCACTTTTCCGCCCATGGCCACGATCATCACCGTGCTGCTCGGTATTGCTGTGGCACAGAAATCTGGCCTGATCGACGCGCTGCTGCGGGGGATGGTGACCCGTGTTCCGGCCAAATACCTGACATTTGCACTGTCGATGGCGGGCATGGTCGGTCACGTCGCGGGCGACGCCGCTTATGTGACGCTGATCCCGCTGGGCGCGATGGTCTTTCTGGCAGCAGGGCGCAGCCCACTGATCGGGATCGTGGTTGCCTATGTGTCGATTGCCGCAGGCTATGACGCCTCGCCCTCGCTGACCACGACGGATGTGCTGCTGTCAGGACTGACCACGGCGGCTGCCCATACCATCGACCCGGCCTATGTCGTGACTCCGGTTGCTAACTATTACTTCGGCCTCGCCTCTTCGTTCCTGATCGCGCTGGCAATCACGGTAGTGACTGAAAAAGTGCTGGTCCGCCGTCCTGATCTGCAAGTGGATGACGATGTTGACCTGACCAACCCCGCCAAGCTTGCCACGCTTGAGACTACGCCCGCTACCCGCCGCGCAATGCGCCTGACCGGCCTTGCCGCGCTGGTGTTCGCGGCGGTGATCGTTCTTGCCTTGGTGCCTGCCAACTCGCCCCTGCGTGGTGAAGGCGGAGGTATCGTGAACTCGGTCGTGTTCAGCGGCATGGCGTTCATTCTTTGCCTGTTCTTTACCACTATTGGCCTGGTCTACGGCTTTGTCAGCGGCAGCTTTGCCAAAAGCCACGACATCATCGACGCAATGATTGATGGCGTATGTTCACTCGCCCCGATCCTTGTGCTGTTCTTTGCAATCGCGCAGTTCCTTGCCTATTTCAAATGGACCAAGATCGGCGAGGTCATGGCGATCACCAGCGCCGAATGGCTGGCAAAGATGAACGTGCCGGGCTGGGCAATCCTGCTTGGGATTGCGATCCTGATTACCTTCATGAACTTTGTCATCACCAGCGGATCTGCGCTTTGGGCGCTGGCCGCTCCGGTCTTCGTGCCGATGCTGATGCTGCTGAACATCCCGCCTGAGACGACGCAGGCCGTTTACCGGATCGCGGATTCCGTCACCAACAGCGTCACCCCGATGAGCCCGTATTTCGTCATGGCGCTTGGCTTTATGCAGCAATACCGCAAAAGCGCGGGGATCGGGACACTTGCCTCGTTCACCATCCCGATCGCCATCGTGGTCTGGATCGTCTGGATGGCCTTTTTCATGGCCTGGTATTTCACCGGCTTCCCCTTTGGCCCCGGCTATTGATCCTGAGAGCGCGCAATGAACGTTTCAACACCCTTTCCGTCAGCGGAAACCGTCCAACAGACCACAGCCGATATCATCGAGCTGGTCGAATGCGAAAGCCACAGCTACGACCGTCAAGGACTGGATGCCTGCCTGTCGCTGCTGATTGATCTGACAGAGCGACGCCTTGGCAAACCCGCCGAGATGCAGCGTTATCCCGGAGGAGAACAGGGCGATATCGTCACCCTGACCTATCCGGGCAGCGGAACCGGTCATATCGCCATCATCGGGCATTACGACACGGTCTGGCCCCGGGGCACGCTTGCCGCCTGGGGTGAGCGGTCATCGCAGGACGACACCGGGCGACTGCGCCTTAGCGGTCCCGGGATTCTCGACATGAAAACCGGGGTCGTGCAGGGTATCTGGGCGCTGCGGCTGGCGCGCGAAAGCGGTCTGCAGGTCCCGACCGTCACCTTCCTTTTCAACGGCGACGAAGAGATAGGCTCGCTCGCATCACGCAAGGTGATTGAAAGCGTTACGGCACCACTTGATGCAACGCTGGTACTGGAACCCAGCCACCACGGTGCGGTCAAGACCGAACGCAAGGGCGTTGGCCTGTTCAAGGTCGTCGCAACCGGGGTTGAATCGCATGCCGGTCTGAACCCGGCAGCCGGGGCCAGCGCGATCCACGCCATGGCCGAATTCATCACCGCCATCATCGCCGCTGCCGATCCCGCAAAGGGCACAACGATCAACGCCGGACTGATCGAAGGCGGTACCGGCAGCAATGTCGTCGCTGGCCGCTGTGCGGTTCAGTTTGACATCCGGGTGAGGTCTTTGGACGAGCAGGCCCGCATCGATACCGCCTTCGACGCAGTCACGGTCTCGGACCCCCGGGTCAAGATCGAGGTCAGGCATAACTGGAACCGCCCGCCAATGGAGCTGACCAAAGCTTCGCTGCCCTTGCTCGAACATGCGCGGCAGGTTGCAAGCGAACTGGGCTTTGCTTTGCAAAATGTCGCTGTGGGCGGTGCGAGCGACGCAAACTTTGTCGCTGGACTGGGCCGTCCGGTTCTCTGCGGTCTCGGCGCGGTCGGCGACGGTGCCCATGCCCGCAACGAGTTTATCTATGCAGATATGACCGGCAGGCAGACGGCACTGCTGACCGGCATCATCCAGCGCCTCGCCAACGGGATATGACCACCATACGGCCGCCACGCTTTCAGCACCAGCACCGGGGGGCACGCTGACCCTCGGCGTTGCCCGAAACAACTGAACCCCGTTCCCAGATCGCTGTGTGATCGGAACGGGGCTGTCTTTCGTTTCCACAAAACGGCTATGGTATCCCCGCCGCCCCAAATTGATCGGCACGAACGGGGCCGGATACACCCTTACCCCTGAGTTTTCCTGTAGTTAAGCTCTCCCTTTTGGGGACCTTCTGTGTCGAAGGGA
>NZ_AEPN01000019.1:0-85381 GCF_000185925.1 Paracoccus sp. TRP
TCCCTTCGACACAGAAGGTCCCCAAAAGGAGGCGACGGTCAAGACAGAGTGCAGGGGGCGGCAGCGCCCCCTTTTGCGTCAGAGCAGATGGCGGGGGATTGTCTCGTCCCAATCGCGTCGTGCGACCTCGTTCGCGCCTTCATAGGCGATCAGCCGGCCTTTCAGGAAGAAACGCCCGGCATCCGCGCTCATCTCCGTGACGGTTTCGATACGTGTGCGCCAGCCTTTGCGGCCCATCTCATAGCTTTGGGTCAGGACATAGCGTGCCGACAGGGGATCGTCGGGCCGGATGGTCAGCTCACGGCGCAGGTTATGGGCCAGTTCGGTGCCGGTCTCATCAATGCGCACGATCCCCTCACCGAAAAGCCCGCCCCGCCCCTCGGTGATATAGTGCGCAACCCCGGTGACATGGTCAAACGACGACGCGCGCAGCACCAAGCCAGGATCAGTTCGCGTCAAAACGGCCAAAACTCCAGAAGAGGGCGGGGGAAAGGACACCTCGGCTTGCGGGGCCGAGGGGTCACGCATGGGCAGCGTCAGGCGGCAATCTCCGGGCCGGATCGTCACCGTGGCGGGTTGCGGCGCGGGCCAGATCATTGGCCAATATGCTGTTCCGATTGACACCCGGATCCGGTGCCCGGGCAGGAAGCGATGCCCACAGGCCGACAGCATGATCTTGATGCGATAGCGCTGGCCGGGCTCCAGCGGCGTCGGCGTTTCGTGACTGTCCCGGTGGGTGAGGTTCAGCACCTGATACGAGACACGCAGCACCTCGCCCGAGGGCAGCACGTCGCACAGTCGTACGCCAAGCTGGGCCACCGGGACATCGGCGCCAAGCTCAAGCTCAAGCTCTGGCGCGCCAAGGATCTCGACCGCATCGGTCAGCGCGGCAGAGGTAAAATTCAGCGCCCCCCCGTCATCAAGGCGCTGATCGGTCGGCATCTCGCCCTCGCAGCCGGTGCCCATCCATTCACCCCCGGCGCGGCCGTGATCCTGAGGCGAGCGGATCGACAGTTCCGCGTCGTCAGTCCGGGGCATGGGCGCAAGCGTGCCATTCGCATGCAGATGCAGCACATGTGGCAGGATGGTGGGGCTGGGCCAGCGCATCTCACCCACCCAGCGGCCGGGCTGTTCTTTTCGGGTGCCGGTCGGAGGTGTGGGGTCGTTGATAAAGGCGCGCAGCTGCGGCTCATCCATCACTCCGGTATCAATGCCCCTGAGCCAGTGATCCCACCAGCGCACCGCCTCTTGCAGAAAGCCGATCGCGGGCCCGGGGACACCGTCATGGGGATAGACATGACCCCAGGGGCCGATGATGCCGCGGCTTGGCACCGGCAGCTTTTCCAGCAGGCGCGGGACCGAGTTGGTATAGCTGTCTACCCAGCCACCGACCACCAGCACCGGGCATTGAATCGCGGACCAGTCCTCTTGGACCGAACCATGTTTCCAATAGTCGTCATAGCTTTGATGGGCGGCCCATAGCGCCGGAAAGAAGGGCAGGTTCCTGATCCGCTCAAGCCAGCGATCGCGCCAGCCTGCTCCGGCGATCTCGGGGTCAAGCGGACGGGCCTGATAGGCCAGCATGATCGAACCCCACCACAGGTTGTCGTTCAGCAGACAGCCGCCCATGAAATGGATGTCGTCGCGGAAACGGTCGTCAGTCGAATAACAGCTCAGGACGGCCTTTAGCGCGGGCGGGCGGCGCATGGCGACTTGCAGGCAGTTAAAGCCCGACCAGCTTTTTCCCATCATCCCGACATTGCCCGAGCACCATTCCTGCGCGGCGATCCAGTCGATGATCTCAAGAGCGTCATCCTGTTCCTGCGCCAGGTACTCATCGGCCAGATGACCGTCGGAATCGCCGCTGCCGCGCATGTCCACCCGAATTGAGGCATAGCCGCGCTGTGCGAAATAGCCGTGCATTGGCTCGTCCCGGCCCCGGGTTCCGTCGCGTTTACGATAGGGAATATATTCCAGAACCGCGGGGACCGGATGCGACCGTGCGCCACTGGGTAGCCAGATCCGCGCCGCAAGACGGGTGCCGTCACTCAGTGTTATCCAAGTGTTTTCAATAACTTCTATGCTCATTTTACTCTCCGCTGGCATCAGGAAAGGGACCGGCGCCGCGTAAGGGGCCTGCGTCGGCGGATGGAGGGGCGGGGATCAGTGCGCGGCGGTGACCTCGTCCAGCCAATCGGTGCGCAGCTCGGGGACTGCGGCAAGCAGGCGGCGCGTATAGGCCTGCTCCGGCGTCGCAAATAGCGTCGCGGTCCCGGCTGTCTCGATGATCCGGCCCGTCTGCATCACCATCACCCGGTCGGCGAGGCGGCGGACCACCGACAGGTCGTGGGTGATGAAAAGATAGGCGATGCCCAATTCGTCCTGAAGCTGGAGCAAGAGGCGCAGGATGTCCTCGGCCACCAGCGGATCAAGTGCCGAGGTCACCTCGTCGCAGATCAGCAGATCCGGCTTTGCCGCCAGCGCACGGGCGATGCAGACGCGCTGTTTCTGCCCGCCAGACAATGCGCCGGGCAGCCGGGCGGCGAAACAGGCGGGCAGGCCGATCTGATCCAACAGCCGCGCAACCTCGTCTTTCAGCGCCCGGCCGCGCAGTCCTCCGAACAGCGCCAGCGGTCGGCCGATCGCCTCACCCACGGTCTGGTGCGGGTTCAATGCCACATCGGGCAACTGATAGACAAGCTGGACACGCCGTAGCTGGGCGTTGTCGCGCTGGCTCAACTCCGGTGGCAGGCATGCGCCGTCCAGCCTTACTTCGCCCCGCGCCGGTGGCAAAAGTCCGGCGATCAGCCGTGCCAGCGTCGACTTGCCCGAGCCGGATTCGCCCACCACGGCCAGCGTTTCACCCCGGTTCAGGCGCAGCGAGACGTCATGCAGAACCTGTGTCCGGCCATAGAAGGCATCGACACCTTCGATTGCCAGCAATTCATCCTTGCCAGGATTGTGCATGCGCTGCGAGGCAGTCAGGCTGCCGTGCCGCTCGGCCACCAGCAGGCGGGTGTAATCCTGTTGCGGCGTGTCAAGCAGCGCGGCGGTCGGGCCGGTCTCGACTTCGCGCCCATTGCGTAGCACCATCAGCCGGTCGGCGATCTGGGCGATCACCGCCAGGTCATGAGTGATGTAAAGCGCGGCGGTCCCATAGCGGCGGATCACGTCGCGCAACAGCCGCAGCACCTCGATCTGGGTGGTGACGTCCAGCGCGGTCGTCGGCTCGTCCAGCACCAGGATATCGGGCTTTCCTGCCATGGCCATGGCGATCATCGCCCGCTGCAACTGCCCGCCCGAGACCTGATGCGGAAACCGCCGGCCGAAATGTTCGGGGTCCGGCAATTGCAGGGCGCTGAACAGGTCGGTCATCCAGACGCGGGCCTCGGCCTCGTTCATCAGCCCGTGGACGCGCGGCACTTCGAGGATCTGGCGTTCCAGCCGCATCGCCGGGTTAAAGGCTGCCGCAGCGCTTTGCGCCACATAAGCGATGCGGGTGCCGCGCAAAGCCTCCCGTGTCTGGCGCGGTGCGGTGCGCATCTCGGTCCCGGCAAGGCGGATTTCGCCCCCTGTGATGCGGCAGCCGCCCCGGCCATAGCCCATCGAGGCCAGCGCAACCGTCGATTTTCCCGCACCGGATTCCCCGATCAGACCCAGTACCTCACCCGGGTTCAGGTCCAGCGAGACGCCGTGCAGCAGTGCCGTGCCATCCGGCGCTTCGACCCTGAGGTCACGGATCTGCAGTACATGGCTCATCGGTTTTCTCCCTGTATGGTGGTGCGTCCGGCCAGCGCCCAGTCAACGACAAGGTTGACGCCGATGGTGACAAGCGCGATCGTTCCGGCCGGAAACAGGGGCGCGTAAAGGCCGTAAAGGATGCCCTGCTGGCAGTCGCGCACCATGCCGCCCCAGTCGGCAAAGGGCGGCTGCACCCCCAGCCCAAGGTAAGACAGCCCAGCGACGAACAGGAAGGCAAAGCAGAAGCGCATCCCGAATTCGGCCATCAACGGCGGCAGGGCATTGGGCAGGATCTCGCGGCGCAGCATCCACCACAGGCCCTCGC
This sequence comes from Paracoccus sp. TRP, assembly GCF_000185925.1. NCBI lineage: Bacteria > Pseudomonadati > Pseudomonadota > Alphaproteobacteria > Rhodobacterales > Paracoccaceae > Paracoccus > Paracoccus sp. TRP. Next base: position 4,067 of record NZ_AEPN01000019.1, read on the forward strand.
CGCGCAGACGGGCGACCTCGGCATATTCCATCACCACGATCCCTTGTGCCAGGATGCGGGCAAGGCGAAACACCCGCGTGCTGTCCAAAAGCGCGATGGTTCCGATCAGGACCGGCAAGCTTGAACCAAGTGCCTGCAAGACGACAAGCGCCGAGATCAGCACCGGAATAGACATGACGATATCGACCAGTCGTGCCCCGATCAGATCGGGCCAGCCACCCCTCAGCGCAGCCAGAAAGCCCAGCGGCACCCCGATGCAGAATGAGATCACCACCGCCGCCAGCGACACGCCCACCGACATGCGCGCCCCGTGCAAAAGGCGCGACATCATGTCCCGCCCGTTCTGGTCCAGCCCAAGGGGATGGGCGGCAGACGGCTCGGCAAAGGGCATGCCCAGCACATCTTCCTGTCCATAGGGGGCAAGCATCGGTCCAAAGAGAAACAGCACCAACGTCCCCGCAAGGATCAGCGTGCCAAAGACGGCCGAGAGGGGGATCCGTCCGAAAACCGGCAGGGTCATCTCAGGACTCCTTCACGCGTGGGTGGCGCAGGCGAGGATTCAGCGCGATGGCGGCGATATCGGCCAGCATGTTCATCACCACATGGACAGCGGCAAAGACCATTGCGGCCGCCTGCACCATCGGCACGTCTCGTTTCGAGACCGCATCGACCATGAACCGGCCCAGCCCGTTGTAATTGAAGATTGTCTCGACCAGCACCACACCGGCGATCAGATAGGTCAGGTTAAAAGCGACGACATTGATGGTCGGGCCAAGCGCATTCGGCACGGCATGGATCAGCACGACGCGGCCCATGGGCAACCCCTTGAGGCAGGCCGTTTCGATGAAGGGCTGGTCCATTACTGCAAGGACAGTCGTACGGGTCATGCGCATGATCTGCGCAACGGTCACCAGAACCAGCACCAGCATCGGCAGGGTCGTGGCCTGCAGCCATGCTGCCAGACCCATGCCGGACCAAGTATCGGCAAGGCTTGGCAACAGCCCCCACTGGACCGAGACGAACAGGATCAGCAGCAGTCCCAGGAAATATTCCGGCAATGAGACGGTCGCCAGCGCCACGACATTCGCCGCCCGATCAAAGAACGAGCCGCGAAGGGCTGCCGAGGATATCCCCAGCCCGACTGCCAGCGGCACAGCGATGACGGCCGCATAGCCGGCCAGCGCCATGGTATTGCCAAACCGTGGCCAAAGCAGCTCGCCAACCGGCTGGCGATTGGCCAGCGACTGCCCCAGATCGCCATGCAGAATACCCGAGGCCCAGGCGAGGTAACGCGCGACCGGCCCGGAATCGAGGCCAAGTTCTTGCCGCAGCGCGGCCAGTGACTCAGGTGTCGCATTCTGGCCAAGGATTGCGGCGGCCACGTCGCCGGGCAGGATCTCGGTGCCCGTAAAGACCAACATCGAGACCAAGACCAGGGTGATGACCCCCAGTCCCAGCCGCTGCAGGATCAGCCACGCCATCAGTCCAGCCAGACCTTTTCGGCCATACGCGCGCCCATCAGGTTGAACATCGGATGCGGCGTGACCCCTTTGACCTTGACCGAAACGGCGTCGAGATAGTCGCCGAACATCGGGATCATCGCGCCGCCATCGTCATGGATCATGCGCTGCAACTCCCAATAGATCTCGCGGCGGCGGCTGTCGTCGAGCAGGGCGCGCGCCTCGGTCAGCAACCGGTCGAAATCGGCATTGGCCCAATGGGTGTCGTTCTGGGCCGAGCCAGAGGCATAGGCGATGGTCAGCATCTGATCTGCCGTCGGCCTTCCGCCCCAATAGGACATGCAGAAGGGCGCCTTCATCCAGACATTGTCCCAATAGCCGTCGGCAGGCTCGCGCTGGATGGCGACCTCGATCCCTGCCGGGGCGGCCGTGGTGCGATATATCGCTGCTGCGTCCACCGCCCCCGGGAATGCCGCATCCGAGCTGTGCAGCGTAAGCGTCAGCCCCTCAAGCCCCGCCTGCCGCAGATGGAATCTGGCTTTGTCCGGATCATATGGGCGCTGCGGCAGTTCACTGTTGAAAAAACGGTCCGAGGACGGGATCGGGTGGTCGTTGCCAAGTGCTCCATTGCCCAGAAGCGCGGTCTTGAGCAGCAGTTCACGGTCCACCGCATGTTTCACCGCCAGCCGCACATTCGCATCCGAAAACGGCGCCTTGGTGCAATCCATGAGGAAGGTATAGTGTTGCCCGCCCTTTGAGCGCACGATCTCCAGATTGCGGTTGCGTGCCAGCAGATCCACGGTCTTGAGATCAAGGTTATTGATCACCTGCACCTGTCCCGACATCAGCGCGTTGGTGCGGGCGGCGATATCGTTAATGACGATGACCTCGACCGTATCGACATTGGCGCAGCCCGGCTTCCAGTAATCAGGGCTGCGACGGAAACGTGCACGCACGCCCGGCTCGATGCTTTCGGGGACAAAGGGGCCGGTGCCGATGGGGTTTGCCCAGTCGGTAAAGCCCTCGGGCACGACGAGGAAATGATAATCCGACAAGACATAGGGCAGGTCGGCGTTGCCCGAGGTCAGGGTTATCCTGACCTCATGTTGCGATACTTTCCGGACGTCGCTGAACGCCGCTGCAATCGAACGCGCCGCCGAAGAGCTGTCGCCCCGGTGCAGGTTCAGCGAATAGACGATGTCATCGGCGGTCAGGGTCTTGCCGTTGTGGAAGGTGATGCCCTGACGGACGCGGAACAGCCATTCCTCGGCGCCTTCGCCAGTCTCCCAGCTTTCAAACAGCTCGGGCCGGGCGATGTTTTCGGCGTCGATCTCGACCAGGCCGTTCATCACCATATAGGCCTGGTTCACCGGCACCCAGTCGTTGAGCTTGCGCAGATCGAAATCGTCGGTGGTCGAGCCGCCGCCCAGCCCCATGCGCAAAAGGCCGCCCCGTCGGGGGGTGTCCTGGGCAGACAGCCGGCCGGGGAACAGCGCCAGTGCCGATAGTCCCGCCGCGCCGGCAAGCAAGCCGCGCCGCCCGATCTGCGAGGGTTGTCCGTGGTTCATGTGTTTTTACGCCGCAGATACGGCGCCTCCCCGTGTTGAACGATCCCGTGACCTGTTGGCAGGGCTCAACCCTATGGCGCGGGCAGGGCAAGGCAAATGATTTTCAGTCATACCCCTTTGACGCAGGGGCAGGGCGGCGAGGCCGGATCATTTCGTGATCCCGTGACGGTTGCTTGCTACCAGCCAATCGAACAGCTTTTTCGCCGGTGCGCGCAGGTGCCGCTGGGTCGGGCGTATCAGGTAATAGCGCCCCTGACCCATCAGCCGGTATGGGTGGGCCTGGACAAGATGGCCGGCGTCGATCAGGTCCTGGACCAGCCATGTCCAGCCCATGGCAACGCCGGTTCCCTGCACTGCTGCCTCGATCGCCAGCCGGTAGCTGCCCATTTTCCAGCGCATCGTTGCCTCGGGCAGGGTGACGCCGGCGCTGAAAAGCCAGTTGCCCCAATCTGTCCACTCTTTGAAGGTTTCTTCCATGGTCAACAGCAGTGGGGTTTCCATTTCGGCCAGCAGCGGCTGCCCGGGGGCTGTGACGGGCACCATCTCTTCGGCGCCAAGCGGATGCATGACGAAATCGGCCACCCGGCCCGGGCGGTGGTAAAGCGCCAGATCATATTCATCTGGCCGCAGCTGCGAGATATTCTCGTCCACCCGCAACTTCAGCTCAAGCCAGGGCAACTCGTGGTGCAGGGCGGCAAGACGCGGCATCACCCACAGATCGGCCACGCCCTGTGAGCAGGCCAGCACGACACGGTGACTGTCATGTGTGCCGGGCATTCCCTCGCTCAGCACCGAAAGTGCATCCATGGCCTGGCCGACCTGCAAGGCATATTCCTGCCCCAGCGCATTCAGCATGACGCCAGAGGTCGTGCGTTCGAAAAGCACTGCGCCGACATGATCCTCAAGCCGGGCGATCTGGCGGCTGACCCCGCTTTGCGTCAGCCCCAGGATTTGTGCGGCGGCCGAGATCGAGCCGCAGCGGGCGACGGTCTGAAATGCAACAAGGGCGCTGAGCGGGGGGACGCGAAGGCGGGTCATCGGAGGCCTGCTTCTGGCGGCGGGTCAGAGACCATGAAATTTCATCATGGACCCATAGGCAAGTGCCGGTTGCATGCCGTGCCCGGTCAGGCCGGTTTCACCGTGACGCATTCGTCCCCGGCCTTGGCAAGATTGGACAGGTCGACCTGCTTGGGACAGGCCGACAGCCGTTGGCGAAACGCCTCGATCAGCCAGCTGGTCGCGGGGCCCGGCGAATGGTCAGCCCGGCAAAGCGCATAAAGCGAGTATTCGCCCAGTTCGTAGGCATCCAGATCCAGCTGTACCAGCCGCCCGCATTTCAGGTCCTTTCTGACCAGAGCAGCCGGCAGTCCGCCCCAGCCAAGCCCGCCGCGGATCAGTTGGTGCTTGGTCGCCACATCGCCGACGCGCCAGATCTTGTAGGAAAGGACGTTGAAGTTTCGCCCGCTGGTCAGGCCCGAGGCGTCAGTGACCACCAGTTGAACCTCTTCGCGCACATCGGCAAGGGTCAGGGGGCGGCCCAGCCGGGCCAAAGGGTGGCTGGCAGCGGCCACCGGCACCATGAAAGAATGCCCCAGCTTATCGGCCGAGATCAGGTCATTGTTCAGCAGAGGCGCGCCGCCGATGCCGATATCTGCCTTGCCGTTGATTACAAGGTTCATCACCGCGCCCAGTTCACCCACCGTCAGGTTCAGCGCCACCGAGGGGAAGGTGTCACGAAACCCGCGCAGGACCGCGACCACGATTTCCGAGGGCACCATGACGCTGATCGCCAGGGACAGCTCAGCCTCAAGCCCCTGTTTAAGGCTGCGCGCCCGCGCCCGCAGAACCTGCAGGTCCGAAACGATCCGCCGTGCATCGGTCAGCAGGGCCTTGCCAGCCTCGGTCAGACGGGGCCGGCGTGGGCCGGCACGCTCAAACAGAACCACATCCAGCTGCGCCTCAAGATTGGCAATGGTGTAGCTGACCACCGATTGCGCCCGGTTCAGCTGGCGCGAGGCAGCCGAAAACCCCCCGCTTTCGGCGACGGCCAGAAAGACCTGCAACTGGTCAAGGGTGGGGTTGGCTTCCATCTTTGCCATCCATTTTTTCGATAACTAACTTCGATATTTTATCGGTTTTACGGATCATATTCCAGCCCTAGGTTATCGCCCATGCAACGGCCCCGGGCCGTCAGGGAAAACTGAAAGACAAGGAAAGACTGGGATCATGTCCTCAATTCTGCTGATCACTTCGAGCCCGCGTGGCGATGAATCGCTGTCGAGCAAGGTTGCCACCGATCTGGCCAATGCCCTGCGCGCGAAAAACCCCGATGCACAGATCCATCACCGCGATCTGGGTGCCGAGCCGATCCCCCATCTTGATACGGTGACGACTTCGGCGATCCGCAAACCCGCCGAGGCACGCAATGAGCAAGAGGCCGCTGCCGCTGCCTATTCTGACAAACTGGTTGCCGAGCTTTTGGCGGCTGATGCGGTGATCATCGGCACCGGTCTGATCAACTTTAACATCTACTCCACGCTGAAAAGCTGGATCGACAATGTGGCCCGTGCTGGTCAGACTTTCCGTTATACCGAAAACGGTCCCGAAGGGCTTGTGACCGGCAAAAAGGTCTATGTCGTCCTCGCTGCGGGCGGCGTTTACTCGGAAGGCGCGGCTATGGGCATGAACCATGCCGTTCCCTATCTGCGCACTGTGCTGGGCTTCATGGGCATGACCGATATCGAAGTTGTCTATGTCGAAGGCCTCGCATTTGGTCCTGAGGCTGCTGAAAAGGCGATTGCCGCTGCTCAGGTCCGGTCCGAGGAACTGGCGCTCGCTGCCTGACGTCACATAAAACATCGCCAAAGCTGCTGTAAGGCCGGTGCGTTTCGCGCCGGCCTTGTTCATTTTCCAAGGTTGTGACCCCTGCGTCAGGCTGCCGCAGGCGTTACCCGATTAAACCGAACGGTTTTTGATCAAAGTCAACGAAGCAAATGGCCGCTTGCCTAGACAGGGGGTATGCGCAACCAAGCCGTCCATAACCAGGTCCGACGCTTTTTCTCTCTCGTCGTGATGGCCCTGACCGTTCTGGCCGGCCAGGTGGCGACCGGGGCGGCGATGCCCGGCCATCTGGCCGCGGCACTCGCCGGCCCGCTGGAACAGGTGGTCATCTGCGCCGGTGGTCATGCGCGCACCGTCTGGCTTGATGCCGAGGGCAATGAACGTCCCGCCCCTCAGGACTGTAACGATTGCCGGTTGTGCAACCTGCCGCTTGCCAGCGCCGATCCGCAGCCCCGGCCGCTGCCCGGTATCGTTGTCCGGACATATGCGCGGGCGGGCATTTTGCCGGCCGCCCCGCAGGTACATGGCGCAATCCGGCCCCCGCTTGTCCTGACGCGCGGCCCGCCCGTCTTTCCTGATGCCCGGACTGTTGCTGCCTTGCCTGAGGGCAATGGCCAGATGCAGCGCGCACCCCGGCCAGGCTGGCCGATGCGCGGGGTCCGGGCAAATTTCCTGGATGTCTCCGTATGACCCTATTCCGTCTCATCCTGACCTTTGCACTGCTTTTTCCGGCGTTGCCCGCCGCAGCGGAAAGCGTGCTGGCGCAGCTTTTACCGCAACAGCATGCCGCCGATCTGGTGCCCGGTGCCGATGCCTTCGGCCCGATCAGGTCCGATCTCGCCGTCGCGCCAGTGCTGAAGGGGGGCGAGACGGTGGCCCATGCCTTTGTCACCTCGGATTTCGTCGGCACCACAGGCTATTCGGGCAAGCCCATTCATACGCTGGTGGCGCTGGACAAGGATGCAAAGGTCGCTGGCGTCCAGCTGGTCAGACACTCTGAACCAATCGTCCTGATCGGCATCCCCGAGGCCCGGGTCAAGGCACTGGTCGAGGGTTATCAGGGTCTGGATCTGGTGGCAGAGGCCCAATCGGGCGGCACCGCGCATGAGGTCGAGATCATCTCGGGCGCCACGGTAACGGTGATGGTGATCGACGATTCGATCACGCGTTCGGGCCTTAAGGTCGCGCGGGCACTGGGTCTGGGCGGGCTTGCCCCCGAAGCCGCCGCAACCGGCCCCGAATTCGAGATTGACCCCGACGCCGCCGCCCCGGCCGACTGGCACGAGATCGAGGGCGATGGAACCCTGCGGCGGCTGTCTCTGGACGTTGGGCAGGTGAACGCGGCTTTTGCCGCCAACCCCGACCCTCGCGCCGCCGAGCGGGCGCTTGGCGCGCCGCCCGAGACTACTTTTATCGAGATGCACGCCGGGCTGGTCTCGGTCCCGGCCATAGGCAAGGCCGTGATCGGAGAGGCGCAGCAAGCGAACCTGCAAAGCTGGCTTGGTGAGGGGGATCACGCCATCGCGGTGATGGGACGCGGGCTCTACAGCTTCAAAGGTTCGGGCTATGTGCGCGGCGGTATCTTTGACCGGATCGTGCTTATTCAGGATGACGTTTCGGTCCGCTTTCGTGACCGTGATCACCGGCGGCTGAACGGGATCGCCGCCGAGGGCGCCCCAGAGTTCACCGAGATGGACCTGTTCCGTATCCCCGCCGCCTCGGGGTTTGATCCGGCGAAACCGTTCCGCATTCAGCTGCTAGTGCAGCGCGAGGTCGGGCCGATCGACAAGGTCTTTCACACTTTTGACCTTGGCTACCAACTGCCCCAGCGTTACCTGCGCCGCCTTGCCGTGCCCACGCCCGAGGCCGCAGCCACGCAGTCCGAACCTGATGAGGGCGCGGCGCAGGCCCAGTTGTGGAAACGCATCTGGCTGGATTCCAAGGCCAGGATTGTCGGGCTGGGGGCAATGCTGCTGGTGCTGACCGGGGTGTTCTTTTTCCAAAGCTTTGCCACCCGCAGCGAGCGCGCCTTTTACATCTTTCGCATGGGTTTTCTGACCGTCACGCTGGTCTGGCTGGGCTGGTACGCCAATGCGCAACTTTCGGTTGTGAACCTGATGGCGCTGTTTGGCAGCCTTGTCAGCGGCTTTAGCTGGCAGGCGTTCCTGCTGGACCCGCTGACTTTCGTGCTGTGGTTTGCGGTGGCGGCGGCGCTGCTTTTCTGGGGACGGGGGGCCTATTGCGGCTGGCTGTGCCCCTTTGGCGCGCTGCAAGAGCTGACGAACCAGATCGCGCGCAAGCTGCGCATCCCGCAATGGACCCTGCCCTGGGGTCTGAATGAACGGCTGTGGCCGGTCAAGTACATGATCTTTCTTGGGCTGTTCGGTGTCTCGCTGATGAGCGTCGAACAGGCCGAGCATCTGGCCGAGGTCGAGCCCTTCAAGACGGCGATCATCCTGAAATTCGTGCGCGCATGGCCCTTTGTCGCCTATGCGGCGGCGCTGCTGATCGCGGGACTGTTCGTCGAGCGGTTCTATTGCCGCTATCTGTGCCCGCTTGGTGCGGCGCTCGCGATACCGGCGCGGATGCGCATGTTCGACTGGCTCAAGCGCTACCACGAATGCGGTAACCCCTGTCAGACCTGCGCCCGCCAATGCCCTGTGCAGGCTATCCATCCGACGGGTGAGATCAATCCCAACGAATGCATCAACTGTCTGCATTGTCAGGTGCTCTACCAGTCCAAATCCGTCTGTCCGGTGGTCATCAAAAAGCTCAAGCGGCGTGAGGCCGTGGCCGGAGGCAGCACTCCCAGGCTGGGCCAGCCCCCTGCGGGCCACCCTAACGCCACCCGCAAGATTGAAGTTTGAAAGAAGGAGTTCGATCATGGAATCGAAGCACGAAAAGGGACTTAGCCGGCGCGCGCTTCTGGGCGCGACCGCGGGCAGCGCGGCCATCGCCGGCGCGTTCGGCGGCCGGCTGGCGCTGGCGCCGGCGGCGGTCGGGCTTGGCACGGCGGGTGTCGCCAGTGTCGGCGGGGCCGGTGCGGCTATGGCAGCCGCGGGCGACGGTGCGGTCGCGCCGGGCCAGCTTGACAGCTATTACGGGTTTTGGTCCTCGGGCCAGACGGGCGAGGTGCGCATCCTTGGCATCCCCTCGATGCGTGAGCTGATGCGGGTGCCGGTCTTTAACCGCTGCTCGGCCACCGGCTGGGGCGTCACCAATGAGTCGATCCGCGTCCATGAACGCAGCATGACCGAGCGGACGAAAAAACAGCTCGCCGCCAATGGGAAACGCATCCATGACAACGGCGACCTGCACCACGTCCATATGTCCTTTACCGAGGGCAAATATGACGGCCGTTATCTGTTCATGAACGACAAGGCCAATACCCGCGTGGCGCGGGTACGCTGCGACGTGATGAAATGCGATGCCATCCTTGAGGTGCCGAACGCCAAGGCCATCCATGGTCTGCGCCCGCAGAAATGGCCACGCACGAACTATGTCTTCTGCAATGGCGAGGACGAGGCGCCGCTGATCAACGACGGCACCACGATGGAGGACCTGTCTACCTATGTGAACGTCTTTACCGCCGTCGACGCCGATAAATGGGATGTCGCCTGGCAGGTGCTCGTCTCGGGCAACCTGGACAACTGCGACGCGGATTACGAAGGCAAATGGGCCTTTTCGACCAGCTATAACTCGGAAATGGGTATGACGCTGGCCGAGATGACCGAGGCCGAGATGGACCATGTCGTGGTCTTCAACATTGCCGAGATCGAAAAGGCCATCGCCGCCGGTAACTATCAGGAACTGAACGGCGTCAAGGTGCTGGACGGCCGCAAAGAGGCAGGCAGCCTTTTTACCCGCTACATCCCCATCGCCAACAACCCCCATGGCTGCAACATGGCGCCGGATAAAAAGCACCTTTGTGTCGCGGGCAAGTTGTCGCCCACGGTGACGGTGCTGGATGTGACCCGGTTTGACGCGCTCTTTTACGAAAACGCCGATCCCCGCAGCGCCGTGGTGGCCGAGCCGGAGCTGGGTCTTGGCCCGCTGCACACCGCCTTTGACGGGCGGGGTAACGCCTATACCTCGCTGTTCCTCGACAGCCAGGTGGTCAAGTGGAACATCGAGGACGCCATTCGCGCATACGCGGGCGAAAAGGTCGATCCGATCAAGGACAAGATCGACGTTCACTACCAGCCGGGCCACCTCAAGACGGTGATGGGCGAGACGCTGGACGCAAGCAACGACTGGCTGGTCTGCCTGTGCAAGTTCTCCAAGGACCGGTTCCTGAACGTCGGTCCGCTGAAGCCTGAAAACGACCAGCTGATCGACATTTCGGGCGACAAGATGGTGCTGGTTCACGACGGCCCGACCTTTGCCGAGCCGCATGATGCGATCGCCGTTCATCCCTCGGTCCTGTCCAATGTCCGCTCGGTCTGGGACCGTAACGACCCGATGTGGGCCGAAACCCGCAAGCAGGCCGAGGCCGATGGTGTCAACCTTGATGAATGGACCGACACGATCATCCGCGATGGCAACAAGGTGCGGGTCTATATGACCAGCGTCGCGCCCAGTTTTTCGGTCGAAAGCTTTACGGTAAATGAAGGCGACGAGGTCACGATCATCGTCACCAACCTTGATGAGATCGACGACCTGACCCACGGCTTTACCATGGGCAACCATGGCGTTGCGATGGAGATCTCGCCCCAGCAGACTTCTTCGGTGACCTTCGTGGCCGCCAATCCGGGCGTCTACTGGTATTACTGCCAGTGGTTCTGCCACGCGCTGCATATGGAGATGCGCGGGCGCATGATGGTCAAGCCGAAGGCGGGCTGATCCGATGCGCTGGCTGTCCCCGATCCTTGCCCTGCTGCTGGCCTGTCCGGCGCTGGCCGCCGAGCATGTCGTCATGCCGGGCGGGGACAGTCTGGCGCGCGCCATCGCCGGGGCTGTGCCCGGCGATGTGCTGCAACTGCAGGACGGGACCCATGCCGGTCCCGTCACCATTGATCGGCCGCTGACCGTCACAGGCACGCCCGGTGTGGTCGTGGACGGGCAGGGGCAGGGCACGGTCATCACCATTGCCGCACCCGATGTCACTTTGCGCGGCTTTTCCGTCACCGGTTCGGGCGGGGTGAACAAGGACCTCGACGCCGGGGTCAAGATCCTCAAGGGCGCCGACAGGGCCCAGATCCGCGGGCTGAGGCTTAGCGGCAATATGCATGGCATCGACGTGCATGGCGGCCGCGACGCCCAGGTCATCGGCAATGAGATTATCGGCACCCGCCACCCCCATATGAATGAGCGGGGCAACGGCATCTATGTCTGGAACAGTCCGGGCACGCTGATCGAGGGCAACAGCATCCGCCATGGCCGCGACGGCATCTTTTCCAACGCCAGCGCCGACAGCATCTATCGCGGCAACCTGTTTCGCGACCTGCGCTTTGCGGTGCATTTCATGTATACCCGCAATACCGAGGTGTCGGGCAATATCAGCATCGGCAACCATCTTGGCTATGCCATCATGTTTTCGGACCGGGCGGTGATCCGGGATAATTTCAGCCTTGGCGACCGCGAACACGGGCTGATGCTGAACTATGCCAACAATGCCGACGTGACCGGCAACCTGATCCGGGGCGGCAAGCGGAAATGCCTTTTCATCTACAACGCCCATCGCAACCTGATCTGGAAGAACCGCTTTCAGGATTGCGGCATCGGCATTCACTTTACCGCGGGGTCGGAACGTAACGTGCTGACCGGGAACGCCTTTATCGGCAACCGCGAGCAGGTGAAATATGTCGGCACCCGCCATGTGGAATGGAGCCATGACGGGCGGGGCAATTTCTGGTCCGATCATCCGGGCTTTGACCTGAACGGCGACGGGATTGCCGACGGGGTCTATCGCCCGAATGACCTGATGGATCACATCCTATGGTCTCAGCCTGCCGCCGCGCTGCTGACCGGTGCGCCCGCCGTACAGCTGATCCGTTGGAGCCAGCAAAGCTTTCCCGCCACCCTGCCGGGCGGCGTTCAGGACAGCGCGCCGCTGATGCGGCCGCTCTCCATCCCCGTCCCGCCCGAGATCGAGGCCTATGAGCAAGAGGTTGCCGGGCGATGGGCAAAAGGAACTTATGATGAATTCGACCCTGACGATCTCGCGACTCACTAAACGCTTTCAGGGCGTGAGCGCGCTCAGCGAGGTGTCGCTGAGCCTTGGGCCGGGGATGCGCGTCGCGCTTTTGGGCCATAACGGTGCGGGCAAATCGACGATGATGAAGATCATCCTTGGCCTGATCCCTTTCGACGGGGGGCAGGTGCAGGTCTGCGGTGCCGCGCCCGGTTCGGCCCGTGCCCGCGCGCAGGTAGCCTATCTGCCCGAGAATGCGGCCTTTCACCCCGCCCTGACCGGAGAGGAACAGATCCGCCATTATCTTTCGCTGCGTGGCGAAAGCCCGCGCCGGGCGTCGGAACTGCCTGAGCGGGTCGGGCTGGCCCGGGCGGCAGGGCGGCGCATCGGCACCTATTCCAAGGGCATGCGCCAGCGCGTCGGTTTGGCTCAGGCGCTGATCGGACGGCCAGGGCTGCTGGTGCTGGATGAGCCGACCTCGGGGCTGGACCCGGTGTCGCGGCGCGATTTCTATGCGCTTCTCGACGGGCTCGCGGCCGAAGGGGCGGCGATCCTTTTGTCCTCACATGCGCTGACCGAGGTCGAGGCCCGTACTGATCGTATCTTGATCCTGTCGCAGGGTCGGCTGGTGGCCGAAGGCACGCTTTCCGATCTGCGCCGCCGCGCTGCGCTGCCGGTTGCGCTGATCGTCACCCCCGCGCCCGATGCGGCTGCTGCGCTGGCCGCCGCGCTGCCGCAGGCGCGGCAGGCGGATGACGGAACGCTGCATCTGACCTGCGCCCAAACGGAAAAGCTGGCGCTGCTTGCGCATATCGCCACGCTTGGGCCGCAGGTCGCGGATCTTGAGGTGATCCCGCCCAGCCTTGAGGACATCTACAGCCATTTCAGCCGGAGAGACGGGCAATGATCCGCCGCATCCTTTCCACCGCCGCGCTTGAGTTCCGCATCGCGTTGCGCAACCGCTGGGTGGCGATTGCCATTGGTCTGATGGTGGTTTTTGCACTGGTCCTGGCGGCGGCAGGTGCTGCGCCCACCGGCGATATCGGTGCCGACCGGCTGTCGGTCACCGTGGTTTCGCTGACCTCGCTGGCTGTCTATCTGGTGCCGCTGCTTGCGCTGCTGATGAGCTTTGATGCCATTGCCGGAGAGGTCGAGCGTGGCACCCTGCCGCTGCTTTTGACCTATCCGGTCGCCCGGGCCGAGGTGCTGGCCGGCAAGCTTGTCGCGCATATGGCGATCCTCGCACTGGCGGTGGGGGCGGGCTATGGCGCGGCGGCGCTGGCGGCGGTCTGGGTCGATCCCGCCTCGACAGCGGGGCTGCCGGCGCTATGGCGACTGATGTGGAGCTCCACGTTGCTTGGTGCCACGTTCCTTGGCGTCGGCTATGCGCTGTCCTGCCTTGCCCGGCGGCCGTCCGGTGCGGCGGGGCTTGCGGTCGGGCTGTGGCTGGGTCTGGTCGTGCTTTACGATCTGGGCCTGCTTGCGATGATCGTTGCCGATGGTGGTGGACCGCTGACCGGCCGGGTGCTGCCGGTGGCGCTGCTTGCCAATCCCGCCGACGCCTTTCGCCTTTTCAACCTTGCCGCGGCCGAGGCTGCCAATGCCGCCGCTGGCATGGGCGGCGCTGCTGCGACGATCCCGCTATGGCAATCGGCGCTGTCGGTGGTTCTTTGGCCGCTGGCTGCACTGGGGCTTGCCATTGCCGCTTTCCGAAAGGTCACGCCATGAGAAAGGCGTTTGTGTTCATCCTGCTTTGCGGCCTTGCCGCCTGCCGCGAAGAGGTCGCGCAGAACACCGACCCGGTCGAGCTGAATGCCGAAACACTGGGCCATTTCTGCCAGATGAACCTGCTTGAACATCCCGGCCCCAAGGCGCAGGTGCATCTTAAGGGCCTGCCGGGGACGCCACTGTTTTTCAGCCAGGTCCGCGATGCCATCGCCTATGCCCGGATGCCCGAACAAAGCCACCCGATCCTTGCCATCCACGTCAATGACATGGCCCGCCCCGGTGCCGGCTGGGACGAGCCGGGGCAGGGCAACTGGATTGCTGCGGGGGATGCGTTCTATGTCCTTGGCTCGTCCCGCATGGGCGGTATGGGCGCGCCCGAGGCGGTGCCTTTTTCCAGCCGCGCCGCGGCCGAGCAGTTTGCCGCTGCGCATGGCGGTCAGGTCATGCGTCTGAATGACATCCCCGACGCAATGGTCCTGACGCCCGGGGATGCCGCCGCCGACAGCGGCTCCGAGGCTGAATTCCAGGACCGCCTGCGCGCACTGAACCAACCCGAGGAGCCTGCGACATGAGCCTTTCCCGTCGTCGCTTTCTGACCATTTCGGCTGCCGCTGCCTTGCTGCCCGCCACATTGCAGGCCCGGCCCGCGCGCCATTGGGTCGGGCAGGCGCTTGGCGCCCGCGCCGCGATCCACATCGACCACCCTGACGCCGGGGCCATCACCGCCCGCTGCCTGGCCGAGATCGAGCGGCTGGAAAACATCCTTAGCCTTTATCGCCCGGAAAGCGCACTGTCGCGCCTGAACCGGGATGGGGCGCTGGACGCTCCGCCATTTGAACTGATCGAATGCCTGTCGCTTGCTGGCAGCGTTCACCGCGCAAGCGGCGGGTTGTTTGATCCCAGTGTGCAGCCACTCTGGTCGCTTTGGGCCGAGGCTGCGACCCAAGGTCGTCGTCCGGCCAAGGCTGAGCGTCGCGCGGTGCTGGCCCGGATCGGCTGGCAGGGCGTGAACCTTGATTCTGGCCGCATCACGCTTGCCCCCGGCATGGCGCTGACGCTGAACGGTATTGGTCAGGGCTATGTCGCCGACCGCATAGCCGCGCTGCTTGAGGCCGAGGGGCTGAGCAATATCCTGATCGACACCGGCGAATTGCGTGCGCTGGGGGCGCGGCCCGATGGCGCAGACTGGCCAGTGCAGCTGGCCGATGGTGGCAGTACCGCGCTGCGCGGCCGGGCGCTGGCGACCTCGGCTCCGCTGGGAACCTGTTTCGATGCCGGTGGGCAGGACGGGCATATCATCGATCCGCACAGCGGTATGCCGGCGCGGCCGGTGTGGCGCGCGGTCAGCGTCTCGGCCCCCGGCGCGGCGCTTGCGGATGCGCTTTCGACCGCGGGCTGTCTGACCCCGGACAGGCTGGCGCTGGACGGGCTGCTGTCAGCCTTTCCCGCGGCCCGGCTCGAAGCCGCACATATGGCAGGCTAGGTCGGCGGAGCAGAGCTAATGGACGACCTGGCGCTGGCCCGTATCCTGCATGTCGTGGCGGTCCTGATGTGGATTGGTGGCGTCGGTTTCGTGACGCTGGTGGTGATACCGGCGCTGCGCCGGCTTTACCCCCCGGACAGGCGGCTGGCCGCCTTTCACGCGATCGAGGGTCGGTTTGCCCCGCAGGCGCGGCTTTGGGTGCTGCTTGCCGGGGCTAGCGGGCTGTGGATGATCTGGCGCGGCGCGATGTGGGGCCTCTTTGCTGATCCCTCGTTCTGGTGGATGCACGCCATGCTCGCGGTCTGGCTTGTCTTTGCTGTCATGCTTTTCGTGATCGAGCCGCTGTTTTTGCACCGGCGCATGGCGACCTCACCCGACCCTGCGGCGGATTTCGACCGGCTGGACCGGATGCATCGCCTGCTGCTTGCCGGCTCGGCCATCGCGGTTATTGGGGCGGTGGGTGGTGCGCATGGATTGTTCTGATGCCGATTTGTCGGGCACAGCCCCTTTAATCCGGGCAGAAAACCAGATTAACTGCCCAGCATATGGGCAAATCTGGCGCTGCTGCAATGAACTGGGACGACTTTCGGGTTATCTCTGCCGTCTATCGGACTGGTTCGTATGTCAGGGCGGGCAGGGCGCTGCAGATCGACGAAACGACTGTCGCCCGCCGCGTAGCGCGGATTGAAACCGCCCTTGACGTCTCGTTGTTTGAGCCTGCCGATGGGCTGCGTCGGCCGACAGCGGCCTGTATGGCGATCATGCGCCCGCTGCATGATATGGAATCAGCGGCTGAAAGCATTCGCCGCCTGCTTGACCAACAGCATTTTGCTGAACGGGTGCTGCGCATCACTACTATCGCCGCCATCGCCGAACATTGGCTGGCCCCGAAACTGCCCGACCTTTTGGCCGAACTGCCAGAACTGACGCTGAGCATCGATACCTCGGACAACAATGTCGAAATGTCGCGATGGGAGGCCGATCTGGCCCTGCGCCTTGGAAGGCCCAAAAGCGGCGCTTTCCTGATGCGCCGGGTCGGAGAGATCAGCTTTTCCCTGGTCCGGCCCTGCACCATGGCGCCGGATACCGAGATGCTTGCCGCCTATCCCCAGATCCTTGCCGACACGCCCGAGATGGCGGGTCTGTTCACCGTGGTCAAAGACCGACCGATCCGGGTTGAAACCTCGAACCTAAACCTGATCCGGGCGATGCTGGCAAGCGGCCGGGCGGCGGGGATGTTGCCCGATCTGATGGCCCGGGATCTGGCGCGGCTCGACAATGTGATCGTGACGCCCATGTCGGCTTCACGCGAGATCTGGCTGCTGACGCAGCCCCATCTGCGCAACGATCCGCTGGCGCGCAGACTGTCGGAATGGTGCGCGACGCTGTTCCCTGCGCGCCGGGACGCAAAGACATCCGCAACCAAAGGATGAGTTGCCGCGCAGGTCAACCCGCAGTGTCCCTGAAATCAACCAATTGAACTGACTAAGTTATTTTCCGAACTGATTCGTTTCCTCTGCACCCGGCGTTTTTGCGGCCCCCGGCTGCAGAAATATGAATTTCGCCTGCGGGCAACAGCCTCCAGTCTGTGGTTGCGTCGGGTTCCGGCGATCTTTGGCGCTAACCGTGGCGAAAGGTCGCAGGGCCCCGGGGGACCGAACGAGAGGAGGCGGACGGTGACTTCGATTGACGATTTCCGATTAGGGGGTATTCAGACGGATGGTGTAGCGGACTGCACCGTCTTTCCCGGCAGCTTTTCCCGGACAAGCCGGCTGGCCATCATGGCGCTGGCCATCGCGGCTGGTCTTGGCGGTGGCCTGATTTTGCACAATAGCGGCTCGGGTATGGCGCTGTGGGGTTGCATTGGTGTTGCGGCTTTTCTGGGCGGCCTTTTGTCCACATGGTCGCCCTGTGGCTATTCATCGATCTCGCTTTTGCGGCCGACGGGCAAGGGTGCGCGGGCGCTGGTCGACTGGCTGCCGACCTTTGCCATGCATGGGCTTGGCTATGTCGCAGGGGCGCTGATCCTGGGCACGTTGCTGGGTGCCTTGGGGATGTCGCTGGGCTTTTCAGGCTTTACCAGCGGCTTTGGTCTGGCAGTGCTGGCGCTGATCGGGCTGGTTTATGGCGCGCATCAGCTGGATTTCCTGCGCGTGCCCTATCCGCAGCGCCGGGCGCAGGTGCCGCATGACGCCCGCCAGCGGTTTCCGAAATGGGTGGTCGGCGGACTGTACGGTTTGTCGCTGGGGCTTGATTACCTGACCTATGTGCAGACGCCGCTGCTTTACATGATGACCGCAGCTGCAATCCTGACCGGCAACCCTGTCGAGGCCATCGCCATTATCGCGCTGTTCAATCTGGGACGCTTTCTGCCGGTGGCTGTGAACCTGTTCCCGGTGACGGATTACGCCATTCAGGCATGGCTCGGACGCAATCAGGAACGCGCAGCCATCGCTGACGGTGCCATCCTGACCGCATTGGGCGCGGCTTTCGCCCTGCTGGCGATGATCTGACAATTAACTGAAATCTCTCATTTTTCCTGTTCTCCCTCTGTCCGGGTTCCCGGATGGGCCGGGCGAACACATCCCTGGGAGGAAAACCATGGCTCTTTCACGCAGAGCGACGATCAAGGACACACGGCTTTGGGGCCTGTGCGCGACCACATTTCTGCTGGCAACGGGTGCGGCTTTTGCGCAGGACAGCAGCCCGGACGAGACAATGACCGAGGGCCAGCGCGCCGCTGCCGAGGCTGCGCGCCAGCTTGCGGCGGGTGAGGCTGACGAGCCGGTGATCCTGAACGCGCCAAAACCCGATGCCCGGCGCGTCTATGTGCAGGACCCGGCCCATTTCGCCGCGGTGACCCAGCAGTTCGTCATCGACGGCTCGACCGGAGAGGTCCTTGGCATGACCGATGGCGGCTTTCTGCCTCAGCCGGTCGCAGCCAATGACGGCTCGTTCTTTGCGCAGGCGAGCACGGTCTATTCGCGCATCGCACGCGGTATCCGCACGGATTACATCGAGGTCTTTGATCCCGAAACGCTGGAACCTACCGCGGATATCGAGCTGCCCAAGGACTCGCGTTTTCTGGTCGGCACCTATCAGTGGATGAATGCGCTGACGCCGGACGACAAGAAATTCCTGTTCTATCAGTTCTCGCCCGCCCCGGCGGTTGGCATCGTCGATCTTGAGGCCAAGAAGTTCGACCGCATGATTGATGTGCCGGATTGCTATCACATCTTTCCGGCCAGCCCGACGGTCTTTTACATGAACTGCCGTGACGGCAGCCTGGCGCGGGTCGATATCGCGGGGGATGAGCCCCAGATCTCGAACAGCAAGGTCTTTCACCCCGAAGAAGAGCTGCTGATCAACCATCCCGCATATCCCAGCCGTAGCGGCAGGCTGGTCTGGCCGACCTATACCGGCAAGATTTACCAGATGGATCTGACCGCCGAAGAGGCTGGGTTCCGCAATCCGATCGAGGCCTTGACCGAGGCCGAGCGCGCCGAAGGCTGGGCCCCGGGTGGCTGGCAGCAGGTCGCCTATCATCGTAGCTCTGACCGGATCTATCTGTTGGTGGACCAACGCGCCGGGCATAAGCACAAAACCGCAAGCCGCTTTGTTCTGGTGCTGAACGCCGCGACGGGCGAGCGGATTGCCAAGATCGAGATGGGCCACGAGATCGACTCGATCAACGTCAGCCAGGATGCCGAGCCGCTGCTTTACGGTTTGTCGGCCGGGACACAGACCCTGCACATCTATGACGCCGCCTCGGGCAAAGAGCTGCGCAGCGTCAACCAGCTGGGCCGTGGGCCGCAGGTCCTCATCACCCATGACATGGAGTCATGAGATGGCGGCGTTTTTGCACGAACCGCTGATCCTCTGGACGCTACGCAGCTTTCTTGCGGCGCTGTTCGCGACGGCCGCAATCTCCAAGCTCGCGGGGATCGAAGAGTTCTATGGCGTGGTGCGGAATTTTCGCCTGCTGCCCGACTGGCTGGCGCGGGCCGTCGCGATGGTCCTGCCGGTGGCAGAGCTGGCCGTCGCGGTGGCGCTGCTTGTTCCGGCGCTGGCGCGGCCCGCTGCCCTTGTCGCGGCGCTGCTGCTTGCGATCTTTGGTCTGGCCATCGCCATCAACGTGCTGCGCGGGCGTACCCAGATCGACTGCGGCTGTTTTCGCGGCGGCATGAAACAACGCATCAGCTGGCTGGTCGTTGGTCGCAACGTCCTGCTGACCGGGCTGGCTGCTGCGGTGGCCGCACTGCATCCCTCCGCACGTCCGGCCGGGCTGGCCGAGCTTGCAACCGGGCTGATCGCCGGGGCGGTCCTCATGCTTCTTTACTTCAGCGCATCGCTGCTGGGCGGGCTCTCCGCCACGCAGAACGCAACCTCTACAGCGAAAGGCCGCTGACATGACCTATCTGATTGCCTCGAACATTCTGCTTTGGATCGCCTTTCTGGGTGTCACCATGGTCATGCTGGGCCTTATGCGCCAGATCGGGCTTTTGCATGAGCGCTCATCGCCCATGGGCGCGATGATCACCGACCACGGTCCCGATATCGGAGATCAGGCCCCCGAATTCGACCTGCCCGATTACTTCGGTCGTCCGGTCCATATCGGCGGTGCTTCGGCCGAGGGGCGTCCGACGCTGCTTATGTTCACTGCGCCGACCTGCCCGGTCTGCGACAAGCTGTTCCCGATCATCAAATCCATTGCCCGGGCCGAAAAGATCGGCGTGGTGATGATCAGCGACGGTGCGGCCGAAGAACATGCGCGTTTCCTCAGGAACCATGATCTTGGCCAGATCCGCTATGTCGTTTCGGCTGAAATCGGCATGGCTTTCCAGGTCGGCAAGATCCCCTATGGCGTGCTGCTGGATGCGAATGGAGAGATCAAGGCCAAGGGGCTGACCAACACGCGCGAGCATCTGGAAAGCCTGCTTGAGGCTGACAAGACCGGCTTTGCCTCGCTGCAGCAATTCATGGCCAGCCGCAAAAAGAACGCGGCCTGACCCGGCCGTTTCCGTCTCGACCCAGGCAGAGGGAGGATTAACGATGCTGGGGAACTTCAGATTTGACGATATGGTCGAAAGACTGTCCCGCCGGGTGGCCGGCCGCACCAGCCGCCGGGGTGCCATCGGCCGCCTTGGCGCGGTGCTGGCGGGGGCTGCCATCGTGCCGTTGTTGCCGGTGGATCGCCGCGGCCGCGTCAGCCGCGCCAATGCTGCCTCGGCCCCCGAGGGGGCGGATCCGCGCGCCAAATGGCAGCCGCAGGATCATGACGTGCAATCCTGCGACTATTGGCGGCACTGCTCGATCGACGGCAATATCTGCGATTGCTCGGGCGGTTCGCTGACCAATTGCCCGCCGGGCACCAAGCTTGCGACCGCGTCCTGGGTGGCCAGTTGCTATAACCCGACTGACGGGCAAAGCTATCTGATCGCCTATCGCGATTGCTGCGGTGCGAATGTGTCGGGCCGTTGTCCGTGCCTCAACACCGAGGGCGAACTGCCGGTTTATCGCCCGGAATTCGCCAATGACATCATCTGGTGTTTCGGTGCCGCGGATGACGCCATGACCTATCACTGCACCATCTCTCCTATCGTCGGCAAGGCAAGCTGACGATCCCGCCGGACGCGCTCCTCCGCCTGAGGCTCATGCGCCCTGGCCGCGTCCGGCACCCCGTACCTAAAGAGGACTTTTCCATGAATTTTGCCAAAACGTCGCGGTCTGTGCTTGCCGCTGTGATGCTGGTGGCGACCGGCGCCCTTTCTGCCCTGGCTGACGGGGCCATTGCGCCCGGTGGGTCCGTCTTGACCGCCGCCGATGTCCCGGCCGACGCCATCATCGTCAATATCGACAAGATGAAATACGACCAGCCCGAACTGACCGTTCAGGCAGGGGACACGGTCTATTGGGTCAACCGCGAGGTCATGCCCCATAACGTCGCCTTCAAAAAGGGCGTGGTTGGCGATGATGCCTTCAAGGGTGAGATGCTCAAGAAGGATCAGGCCTATGCGATCACCTTCAATGCGGTGGGCAGCTATGAATATCACTGCACACCCCACCCCTTTATGCGCGCCAAGGTGACGGTCGAGTGACCGGAACGGAAAGGAGCCGCCCATGTGGATCCCCTATGACATCCGCGCCGCACTTAAGGCTGAAAGCAGCCGGGACAGCATCAGCCTGTCACGGGCCGACGCCCGTATGCGGGAATTTCTGGTCGGCTTCTTTCTGCGCAACCCGGTCGCCCAAATCTGGGAGCTGGATCTGTTTGTCCCCGAGGATCTGCACCTGCCTCAGATCGGGGATCAGGCCGAAGGCGGCGCCGGGCCAGTTCGGATCAGCCTGCACGGCAATCAGGGCGGCAAGCTGGCCGAGATCCTGTGCCGCCTTTCGGCCCCTTCGGCCGAGGAGGCGCTGGCCCGCGCCCATGCCGCGATCAAACCGCGTATCCTGCGCTATCTGGTGGAAACCGGGCGCGGCATGGCCATCGCAGGCTGGCGTATCGCCGATCTGACCCATGATGCGCGCTGGCGCTGCACGCCTTTCCGCCCCAGCGCCCTGCAGCTGGATCTGGCCTCGCTGGCCCCGGTTGCGCCCGATCTGGTCCCCATTGTCACCTTGTTTCAGCGTGCCCGTAACGCCACCGATGCGGCAAGCAGGCTGATGGCAGGCTTTGCGGTCCTGCACGCCGCCGCGACCGGCCACGCCGCGCTGGCGCGCTCGGGTGCGGCCAGCCTGAGGGTCAGCGAAGAGATGCTGATCCACTCTGGCGCCATCAACGCGCCCGAGGATTTGCAGGGCATAGGGCTGGCGGATCTGGTCGGATTGTTGCGTCCCCATCATGACCGGCTGTTCACGGCAGAAGGGGTGCTTGCACCGCTGGCCGACGATCTGGCTGCACAGAAACTCCTTTCGCAACTGGCCAATCTGGCCGATCTGGTCGCCCATCGTCTGATCGTGGCCGAAACTCGCGCCCGCAACCATGCCGCGCCATCGCTGGTCGGGCCCGAGGGGGTCGGGGTCTGAACGCCATGTCTTTTCCGCGCTCCCTTTCGCCTTTTTTGCTGGTCCTTGCGCTGATCGGGGCCGTGGTAACGGTCGGCGCGGCGACCGGGCGCACCCCCCGCCCAACCTCCGGGCAGGTGCAGCACGATCTGACCGAGCTTGGCCAACGGCTGTTTCATGATCCCGCGCTGTCGCGGAACGGCACCCAGTCCTGTGCCACCTGCCATGATCCCGAGTACGCCTTTACCGACCCGCGCGAAGGGGTGGCGGGCCGGGCGGTTTCGCTTGGCGATGACGGCGTTTCCTATGGTGACCGCAATACGCCGACGCTCAGCTATGCCGCACTTAGCCCATCGTTTCACCGTGACGCCAAGGGCCGCTACAAGGGTGGGCAGTTCTGGGACGGGCGGGCCGATGACCTTGAGGATCAGGCCGGCCAGCCGATGCTGAACCCGGTCGAGATGGCGATGACTGACAAGGCGGCGGTGGTGGCGCGGCTGCGTGACGAGCAGGGCTATCAGGAAAGCTTTGCCGCGCTTTTTGGTCCCGGCGCGCTTGATGATGTGGACAGGGCCTTCAAGGGGGCCTCGGCCGCGCTTGCGGCCTATCAGCGCAGCCAGGAATTCATGCCCTTTGATTCCCGCTTTGACCGCTGGCAGCGCGGCGAAGAAGGCCTGACCCCGCAGGAAGAGTTCGGCTATACCGTCTTTATCACCTGGAACTGTCGGTTGTGCCACCAGTTGCAAAAGCAGGGCGTGGTCGAGCGCGAGACCTTCACGAGCTTTGAATATCACAACATCGGCGTGCCAGTGAATCCCGGGGCCCGTGCAGCCAGCGGTCTGGGGCCGGATCATGTCGATCTGGGGCTGCTTGCCCGTCCCGGTATCGACGATCCCGCGCAGGCCGGGCGCATCAAGGTGCCGACCCTGCGCAATGTCGCTGTGACCGGGCCCTATATGCATAACGGCGTGTTCGAGGACCTGCGCACTGCCGTTCTGTTTTACAACAAATACACCAGTCGCCGGCCTGAATCGCGCATCAATCCCGAAACCGGTCGGGATTGGGGGCAGCCCGAGGTGGCCGAGAACCTGTCTCTGCCCGAACTGCAATCGGGGCTGATGCTGAACGATGCGCGGGTCGATGCGCTGGTGGCTTTTCTCGAAACGCTGACGGACCGCCGCTATGAGCCGCTGCTGGCCGAACAAAAGCGCATCCGCAAGGAGACGGCCCCGACCGACTAGAGCCCGAAAGGAACGCAGGATGGCATCCAGCAAGCGCAAGATGACCCGCCGCACGGCCATGCAAGAGATCGCGCGTGGCGCCGGGGCGGCCTGTCTGGGCGGGTTCTCTCTGGCGGCGCTGGTCAGATCGGCCTCGCATGCTGATGCCCGCGCCCTGCGCCCGCCCGGAGCCCTGCCCGAGCCCGATTTCCTGGCTGCTTGCGTGCGCTGCGGGCTGTGTGTGCAGGCCTGTCCCTATGACACGCTGTCGCTTGCTGAATGGGGGGCAGAGGCCGCGGTTGGCACGCCCTTTTTCACCCCGCGACAGGAACCCTGTTACATGTGCAGGGACGTCCCTTGCGCGCGTGCCTGTCCGACCGGGGCGCTTGACCGCGAGATACCTTCGATCCGCGATGCCGATATGGGCGTCGCAGTGCTGGTCGGGCACGAGGATTGCCTGAATTACAAGGGGATGAATTGCAGCATCTGTGTCCGGGTCTGCCCGATCCGGGGCGATGCGATCACCCTTGAACCGGGCGAGGTGGACGGCCGCAAGATCATGATCCCGACCGTGCATTCGCGCCATTGTACCGGTTGCGGGACTTGCGAAAAGCATTGCGTCACCGGCCATGCATCGATCCGGGTACTGCCGCGCGATCTGGGTCTGGGCGGTCCGGGGCGCAACCGCGCGGGCAGGCCGGCATGATTGGCCCGCTGATCAGTGAGAGCCGACGGCTCAGCCTTGGTAAGCGGGGCTGGCTGCGCAGCCATAAATGGTGGCTGCTGCGCCGGTTCAGCCAGATAACCCTGCTGGGGCTTTTCATGCTGGGGCCATGGGGGGGGATCTGGATCGTGCGCGGCAATTTCGCCGCAAGCGACATCGCCGGGCTGGTGGTGCTGGCCGACCCTTATATCGTCGTGCAGGGCATTTTCGGCGGCGCCATACATGCCTGGCCGGTGCTAAGCGGCGCGGCTGTGATCACACTGGCCTATCTGGTCCTTGGCGGGCGGACCTATTGCGGCTGGGTCTGCCCGGTCAATATCGTCACCGACACGGCCTTTTGGCTGCGCGAAAAGACCGGGCTGACGCGTGACCGCAAGCTTGACCGCCGCAGCCGGCTGGTCATTCTGGCGGGGACGCTGTTTGCCTCGGCCCTGACAGGCGCTGTGGCGTGGGAGTTCGTCAATCCGGTCAGCCTGCTGCAACGGGCGCTGATTTCGGGTATCGGCTTTGGCTGGAGCATCATTCTGGCGGTGTTCCTGCTTGACCTATTTGTCTCGCGGCGGGCGTGGTGCAGTCATCTTTGCCCGGTCGGAGCATTTTATGGGCTGATCGGGCGGGGCGCGCTGGTCCGCGTCTCGGCCACAAGGCGCAGCGCATGTACTGATTGCGGCGCCTGCTTTAACATCTGCCCCGAGCCGCATGTCATCGTCCCGGCGCTGAAAGGGCAGGGTAGTCCGCTGATCCTGTCCGGCGATTGTCAGAACTGCGGCGGCTGTATCGACGCCTGCCCGGTCGATGTGTTCCAGATCTCGACCCGCCGGCCGTGGCTGCAAACCGGGGCTGCGGAATAGCTGGCAACCTCTACCCCACGAATAATTTATTGTGGGGTATTAGAGGTTCTGCTATCTTACCCCACGAATTTATCTTTGTGGGGTAATCATGGTGCAGCATCTTTCCCCCGTGGCTGTGGCAGCATGGACCGATCTTTTGCGGCATCTCAAGGACGCTGCGGTCAGTGAATTGCACGGTACGCCCCGGCTCAAGACGATCGGGCAGAAAAAATACTGGTACGATCATTTCCGCCTCGGGGACCGGATCATCGACCGCTATATCGGCGAGGACAGCGATGAATTGCGCGCGCGTCTGGAACAGCTTGAGGCCTTGCGCGCGGCCGAGCGTAACAGCCAGCGCGAACGTTCGCGCCTGATGCGCATTCTGCGGGCCGAGGGCTGTTTGATGACCGACCGTGGTTCTGGTCAGGTGATTTCGGCCATGGCACGGGCCGGGGTATTCCGGCTGGGCGGTACGCTGGTCGGGACCCAGGCCTTTCGCTGTTACGAAGGCGAACTTGGCGTCCGTATCGGTTTTGACCAGACCGCAATGACCGACGATATCGACATCGCGAGCTTTCAGCGCCTGTCGCTGGTTCTGGGCGATCAGGTGACCGAGCCATTGGCCGAGGTGTTTCGCGACCTGCGCTTTGACCCTTTGCCAGCCGTTGACGGACAGCGGGTCTGGCGCTGGCGTCAGGGTGAGCAACAGACGCTGGTCGAGTTCCTGACCCCCTGTTTCGACGGCACCGAGGGGCTGCGCGATCTGCCCGCACTTGGCGTTTCGGCGCAGAGCCTGCATTACCTGAACTACCTGATTGCCGATCCGATCCGGGTGCCGCTGCTATATCGTTCAGGGTTTCTTATTCAGGTGCCAAGGCCCGAGCGGTTTGCCATCCATAAGCTGATCGTTGCCGACCGCCGCCGTGACGGGCCTGATACGCTGAAATCGCGCAAGGATCGGGCGCAGGCCGAATTCCTGATCGACGTTCTGGCCGAGGAACGGCCCGATGATTTGCGCGACGCCTATGAAACCGCGCTAGAGCAAGGCCCCGCATGGCGAAACCGGCTGGCCGCGTCGTTGGGACGGATGCCGCATCTGCGCGCGCGGCTTGAGGCACTTTAGCCCGGCCGGAAATCGGCGGGGCGGATGCCGTGGCGGGTCAGCTTGTCATAGAATGTCTTGCGCGGCAGCCGCAGCCTGGCCATTGCCTGCGTGGCATTGCCCTGGGCCAGTCGCAGCGCCTCGCGGATCAGTTCGGCCTCATATTCCCCGACCAGATCGGCAAGCCCGGGGGCCTCATCCCCCTCGGCCGGCGGGTCAAAGGGGGTTAGCCCCAGCGCATGGCTTTCGGCGAACTGCTGCAATTCGCGCAGATTGCCCGGCCAGCCATAACCGACCAGCCGCGCCTTGACTGCACCGGTCACTGGCGCGACCGGCAGGTTCAGCCGGGCCGAGGCCGCCAGCAGGAAATGGCGAAACAGCTCGGGAATGTCCTCGCGCCGCTCGGCCAGCGGAGGCAGAGTCAGGGTCGCGCCTGACAGCCGGTAATACAGATCGCCCCGAAACGCCCCGGCCTGCACCAGACGCGGCAGCTCGGCGTGGCTTGCGGCAATGACCCGCAGGTCCAGAGGTCGGGGGGCCGCGGTGCCGGGGGGCTGGATCTGGCGCGCCTCGATCAGTGCCAGCAGGCGGGCCTGCAAGGGCGGGGCCAGCGCCTCGATTTCGTCCAGATAAAGCGTGCCGCGATGCGCGGTCTCCAGCCGGCCGGGCTGGCGCGGGCCACGGCCCTGCTGCTCGGTCCCCAGCATCTCGGCCTCAAAACGTGCCTCGTCCAGGGCGGCGCAGGCGATATGGACAAAGGCGCGGGCGCGGCGCGGGCTTTGCCGGTGGATGGCGCGGGCCACGGTTTCCTTGCCCGAGCCGCCGGGGCCAAGGATCAGCACGTCGCTGCCTGCCTCGGCAAGGCGCGAGATCGTCTCGCGCAGATGCTGCATAAAGGGGCTTTGCCCGATCAGCCGGGTTTCGCGCGCAGCACTGTCCTGTTGCTGGCGGCGCAGCGCCCGGTTTTCCAGCACCAGCGCCCGGTTCGAGGCCGCCCGCGTCAGCGCCGCAGCCAGCGTGTCGCCGCCAACCGGTTTGGTCAGAAAGTCATAGACCCCCTGTTTCAGGGCTGCGACTGCCATCGGCACATCGCCATGTCCGGTCAGTAGGATCACCGGCAGATCGGGGTCAAGCGCATGGATGCGCTGGAACAACTGAAACCCGTCCATGCCGGGCATGCGCACATCTGACAGCACCACCCCCGGCCAGTCGCGACCCAGCCCGTCCAGCGCGCTTGCCGCATCGGTAAAGGTTTCGGCGCGAAAGCCGGCCAGATGCAGCGCCTGCGCCTGCGCCTCAAGCAGGTCGGGATCGTCATCGACAAGGCGGACAAGTGGAGCGTCGGTCATTGAGCTTTCGGCAGGTCCAGATGAAAGGTTGCGCCTTCGCCTTCGCGCGGTGGCTCGGCGGTCAGGCTGCCGCCCAGATCGCGCGCGATTTCTTGCGAGATGACCAGACCAAGGCCCAGCCCCTCGGGTTTGTTGGTGGCAAAGGGGGTGAACAGGCTGGCCGCGATCTGGGGCGCAAGGCCGGGCCCGTTGTCTGAAATACTGATCCGCAGCATCGCCCCGTCATCCCGCAGAGTGACCCGGATTTCGGGACCGGGACGGCCGATAAGCGCCTCTTGGGCGTTTTGCAGCAGGTTCACAAGGATCTGCTCCAGTCTTACCGTTTCGGCCATCGCACGCAGGCCCGGGGGGATCTCGGGCAGGATCAGCCGGATATCCTGAGCGCGCCGCCCGCTGGCAGTCAGCAACAATGCCGCATCCAGCGCCTCTTTGATCGCAACCGGGCCAAGCGTGCCAGTGGCCTTGCGGGAAAAGCCGCGCAATTCGGTGGTGATCTGGGCGATGCGGTCGGTCATGCGCAGCACCTGCGACAGGTTGCGGCTGACCTCGGGCGCGTCCTTTTCGTCCAGCATCTGACGACCGTTTTCGGCCAGCAGACGGATCGTGGCCAGCGGCGTGTTCACCTCATGCGCGACGCCGGCTGCGATCTGGCCAAGGGTTGCCAGCTTGTTGGCCTGCACCATCTCGCCCTGCAATTGCGACAGCCGCTGTTCGGAGGTGCGGCGTTCGCGCATTTCGGTGGTCAGGTCACGGGTACGCTCGGCCACGGCGCGCTCCAGATCGGCGCGATAGCGGCGCTCGGCCTCGATCCGGCGGGCGGTGC
Organism: Paracoccus sp. TRP; assembly: GCF_000185925.1. NCBI lineage: Bacteria > Pseudomonadati > Pseudomonadota > Alphaproteobacteria > Rhodobacterales > Paracoccaceae > Paracoccus > Paracoccus sp. TRP. The sequence goes on from NZ_AEPN01000019.1 coordinate 32,339, forward strand.
GGCTACGGATGCGCAGCGCCCAGAACCCCGCGCCGGCAAAGAGGGTAAAGAGAAAGCCAAAGGTCCCCGCCGCCAGCAGGGCCGCCCGCGATGCCTCGGCCGCAGACGCCCGTAACCAAAGCACCCAATCCGCACCCGGCACCGCCAGCCGGGCCGAAACCTGACCAGCGGGCTGGGGCGGCATCGGCATGAAGCGCAGCGCAGGCTGGCTTGTCAGGATCACCTGACCGGAGCTGTCAGTGACAAGCGTGGTTTCCTCGGCCTCAGCCCAGCCTTTCTCCATCGGCTCGAACTCGACCTTAACCACGATGACGCCAAGGGCGTGTCCCGCCTGCGGTATGTCATGCGACAGATAAAGGCCCGGGCGGTTGCTGACCGTGCCAAGCGCGAATTGCGTTGCTTCACCGTGGTCCAGCGCATCGGTGAAATAGCTGCGGAAACTATAGTCCGAGCCGACGAAACTGTCCGGTTCATGCCAGTTCGAGGCGGCGATCGCGATCCCGTCGCGGTTCAGCAGGTAGATCACCGCGCTGCTGGTCTGTTCCTTCAGCCGCCCAAGCTTTTGCGAAACCCGGGCGACATTCGCGCGCGAAGGGTCCATCAAAGCCTGCCGCACAGCCGCGTCATCTGCAAGCACGGTTGCCACCACACGCTGTTTGGCAAGAACGCTTTCCAGCGTCTGCACCCGGCTTTGGGCGCTGATTGCCAGCCGCCCGGTCAGTTCGCGCGTGGCACTGGCCTGCGCAATGCGAAAGGTCAGGGCAAGCAGCAGGACAAGCACCAGAACAAGCGCCGCCACAACCATCACCCGCCGCAATGTCAGGCGGGGGCTTTCGCTATGCGAATCGACGGTGGCGACCATGGTTTTCCCGGGAATCAGGCTTGTGCGGATTCCCACACTAACAGATCAGATCTGTGCGGAAAACCACACATATGCGCCGGAGTGATCTGCGTAAAAAGCCATGATTACAATGCATTGCTGTCATGCGCGCGATTTTTGGGCGCCGCCGCCTGCGAATTTATCATGGCCGTCACATTGCCGTCATACGCAGGTTGGAGGAGGCCCCATGCACATCGACACCACGGCCGCGACGGTCGCTCACGCACCGCGGCCATTTTACAGGCATCTATATTTTCAGGTTCTTTGCGCCATCTTCGCCGGTGCGCTGATCGGACATTTCTACCCCGAGACGGGCGAGGCGCTGAAGCCTTTTGGCGATGCGTTCATCAAACTGGTCAAGATGATCATCGCCCCGGTGATTTTCCTGACCATCGTCACCGGGCTGGCCGGTATGGGTACGCTCAGGGGCGTGGGTTCGGTCGTCGGCAAGGCCTTTGGCTATTTCCTGACCTTTTCGACGCTTGCCCTGATCGTCGGGCTGATTACGGCCAATGTCATCCGCCCCGGTGCTGGCATGAACATCGATCCCGCGACGCTCGACGGCAGCAAGGTCGCCGATTACGCCGCCAAGGCGCATGAGACCTCGCTGACCGGGTTCGTCATGGACATCATTCCGACGACGATCACCTCGGCCTTTGTCGATGGCAATATCCTGCAGGTGCTGTTTGTCGCCATCCTGTTCGGGATCGGTCTGATCCTGATCGGCGACAAGGGCAAGCCGGTCGTCACCCTGTTCGAGGCGATCAGCCACGCCGTCTTTCGTATGGTCGATATCCTGATGAAGGCCGCGCCCATCGGGGCTTTTGGAGCCTTTGCCTTTACCATCGGCAAATACGGCATCGCTTCGGTGATCAATCTGGCGACGCTGGTCGGGACCTTTTACCTGACCTCGGCGCTGTTTGTGATCGTGGTGCTCGGCACGGTCTGCATGGTGAACGGGTTTTCCATCTTTCGGCTGATCGCCTATCTCAAGGCCGAGATCCTGCTGGTGCTGGGCACCTCGTCCTCGGAATCGGCGCTGCCCTCGCTGATGGAGAAGATGGAGCGCGCGGGCTGCCGCCGCTCGGTCGTGGGGCTGGTCGTGCCGACGGGCTACAGCTTCAACCTCGACGGGACCAATATCTACATGACGCTGGCGGCGCTGTTCATTGCGCAGGCGACCAACACCGATCTGACGCTGCAACAGCAGATTCTGCTGCTTTTGGTGGCGATGCTGTCGTCGAAAGGCGCGGCGGGTGTGACCGGGGCGGGCTTCATCACCCTGGCCGCGACGCTTTCGGTCGTGCCCACGGTGCCTGTCGCGGGTATGGCGCTGATCCTGGGTGTGGACCGTTTCATGTCGGAATGCCGCTCGATCACCAACTTTATCGGCAATGCGGTGGCGACCGTTGTCGTCAGCCGTTGGGAAGGCGCGCTTGATCGCGACCAGTTCGACCGCGCCCTTGCCGGAGATCTGCGCGGCGATGTCCAGCCGATCCATGATCTGCATGGCGCCCCGGCTGGCCTGCAACTGAACGAGGCCAGCGCCGACTGATTCCGGTTCCGGGGAATGGTTCCTTGTTGAACGGTTCTGAAAGGGCGTCCCACCAGGGTGCCCTTTTTTCGTTCAGCGTTGCGGCGCGGCTGTTGTTTCGCGCAGCATCAGTTCGGGCTCAAGCAGGGTTACGGTGGGGATTTCCTGCCCCGCGATCCGGTCAAGGATGATCTGCGCCGCCTTGCGCCCGATCTCGCGCTTGGGCTGGCGGATCGTGGTCAGCGCCGGGGTCAGGTGCGAGACCAGTTCGATATCGTCAAAGCCGATGATCGACAGATCCTGAGGCACGCTAATGCCTGCGCGCCGCAGCCCGGACATAAAGGCGCAGGCCATCTCATCGGAAAAGGCAAAGACCGCGCCGGGCCGGTCGCGTGCGGGCAGGGCGAGCCAGGCCTCGGCTGCGCGCTGGCCTGACTGCATGGTGAAATCCCCGGGAAACCCCGTGATGCGCGCCGATCCTGCCGCCGCCTGCGCACCCGCAAGCCGGTCCTTGTGCAGCACATTGTCGGGCGGTCCGCCGATCAGGCCGATATGGTCATGGCCAAGATCGCGCAAATGGGTAACGGCCAGTTCCGCGCCCTTGCGGTTATCAAGCATGACGCGCGGCAGTTCCACGCCCTCGATCCATTCGCAGGCGGTGATGACCGGGGGCAGGTCGGGCCGTCCGGCCAGATCGTTAAAGGGCGCAAGTCCGTCCATCAGCACGATCCCGTCTGCGCGCGAAGGATCCAGGAAACGGTCAAGCCGGGTGTGGCGGCCGCTGTCCTCAAGCGTGTCGGCGACCAGCAGGTTATAGCCCGCCCTGGCCAGTTCACGGCCCATGCCGTCAAGGATCTTGGCGAAAAAGGAATTGGCCAGATTGGGCAGCAGCGCCACCACGCATCCTGTCCTTTGCTTGCGCAGGTTGCGGGCGGCGTGATTGATCCGATAGCCGGTTTCCGAGACGGCCTTCAGCACCGCCTCACGCGTGGCCTCGGCAACAAGCCCGGGGCGGGACAGCACACGGCTGACGGTGGCGGCAGACACACCGGCGCGCCGCGCGACATCCGACAATCTGGCCCTTCCGGGCGGGCTTTGGTTCCTCATCACCCAAGATTACGCCTGCGCTCTTGCAGGGTGCAAGAAAATGTTTGCAATCGATTGCAGGGCAAGGCAGCCTGCACATGAGGAGAGAGGGGGAACATGCGGACCATCAAGGGACCGGCGCTGTTTCTGGCGCAATTCATCGCAGACAAGGCGCCTTTTGACAGCTGGGATGGTATCACCCGCTGGGCCGCCGATTGCGGCTATCGCGGGGTGCAGGTGCCGACGACCGATTCGCGCATGCTGGATCTGTCGCTGGCCGGGCAGTCGCGCGATTACCGGGACGAATTTCTGGGCATCGCCCGTCAGAACGGCGTCGAGGTGACCGAGCTTTCGACCCATCTGCAAGGCCAGCTTGTCGCCGTTCATCCAGCCTATGACGCGGCTTTTGATGCATTTGCGCCGCCTGCGCTGCGCGGCAATCCCCGTGCGCGGCAGGAATGGGCAGTCGATCAGGTTGGTCGGGCGCTGCGGGTCAGTCGGCTGCTGGGTCTTGACCGGATGGCGACATTTTCGGGGGCGCTTGCCTGGCCCTATCTCTATCCTTGGCCGCAGCGTGCGCCGGGGCTGGTTGAGACGGCCTTTGACACGCTTGCTGCGCGCTGGCGTCCTTTGCTGGATCTGGCTGATGAGCAGGGCGTTGATCTGTGTTACGAGATCCACCCCGGCGAGGATCTGCACGACGGCGTGACGTTCGAGATGTTTCTGGACCGTCTCGGCGGTCATGCGCGGGCAAACATGCTGTATGATCCGTCGCATTATGTCCTGCAACAGCTTGATTACCTGCAACATATAGACATCTATCACGACCGCATCCGCATGTTCCACGTCAAGGATGCCGAGTTCCGCCCCTCGGGGCGGCAGGGTGTCTATGGCGGCTATCAGCCCTGGGCCGACCGGGCCGGCCGCTTTCGCAGCCCGGGGGATGGGCAGGTGGATTTCGGCGCGATCTTTTCGAAGCTGACGCAATATGATTTCGACGGCTGGGCGGTGGTCGAGTGGGAATGCGCGCTCAAACACCCCGAGGACGGCGCGCGCGAGGGGGCGCGTTTCGTGCGTGATCACATCATTCGCGTCACGCCACATGCTTTTGACGATTTCGCCGCCAGCGAGGTAGATCGCGCGGCCATAAACAAGGCGCTGGGGCTATGAGGCCGGTTCGTCTGGGCATGGTCGGCGGCGGCAGCGGTGCTTTTATCGGCGCCATTCACCGCATCGCTGCGCGCATGGACGGGCGGTTTCAGTTGGTCGCGGGGGCGCTGTCTTCGGACCCTGAACGGGCGGCGGCCAGCGCCGCCGGGCTGGGCATCCGCAGCTATGGCGATTTCGCCGACATGGCCCGGGCCGAGGTCGCGCGGGAAGACGGGATCGAGGCTGTCAGCATCGTCACCCCCAACCATCTGCACGCCGCGCCTGCCGCAGCCTTTCTGCGCGCGGGGATTCACGTGATCTGTGATAAACCCTTGGCCGCGACGCCCGAACAAGCGCGCGAGATTGCCGAGGCTGCACAGGCCAGCGGCGCGCGCTTTTTCCTGACCCATAACTATTGTGCCATGCCCATGGTGCGCGAGGCACGGGCGCTTGTGGCTGAAGGCGCGCTGGGGGATATCCGGCTGGTACAGGCCGAATATCTGCAAGGCTGGCTGGCTGATCAGGCAGACAGCAAACAGGCCGAATGGCGCACCGATCCGGCCCGCGCCGGGGCGGGTGCCATCGGCGACATCGGTACCCATGCCTGGCAACTGGCGCAATTCGTCACCGGGCAAACCCCCGTGGCGCTTTCGGCGGATCTGTCGAGCATGGTTCCGGGCCGCACGGTCGATGACGATGCCCGCATTGCTATGCGCTATGCTTCGGGCGCGAAAGGCGGCATCTGGGTCAGTCAGGTCGCGGTCGGGCAGGAAAACGGCCTGTCTCTGCGTATCTTTGGGACGCAAGCCGCGCTGGAATGGCGTCTGCCCGACCCCGAGCGACTGATCCTGTCGCCCAAGGATGGTCCGGCCCGCATCCTGACCCGTGCGCAGGACCGCAGCACCTCTTTCCGTACCCCGCCCGGCCATCCCGAGGGGTATCTGGAAGGTTTTGCCAATATTTACAGCGATATCGCGGCGATCATTCGCGGTGATTCCAGCCTTGCTGACCGTGTTCCGGGGCTTGAGGCCGGGCTTTCCGGCATGGCGTTTATCGCCGCGACGCAGGCCTCGGCCGCGCGGGACGGCGCATGGGTCGAGGTCGGGTCATGACCGTACTCGCGCTTGATAACGTCTCGAAAAGTTTTGGCCCGGTCGAGGTGCTGCACGGCGTCGATCTGGCGCTGGAACCGGGCGAAGTTCATGCCCTGATCGGTGAAAACGGGGCCGGAAAATCGACGATCATGAAGATCCTCGGCGGTTTTCTGGATCCGACTTTGGGGCAGGTGCTGCTGGACGGCCAGCCCGTCCGGCTGACCAGCGGTCCCGAGGCCGAGGCCCGGGGCATTGTCGTCATCCATCAGGAATTCAACCTTGCCCCCGATCTGACGGTGGCGGCGAATGTGTTTCTGGGGCGCGAAATTGGCGGCTGGCGGCTTGATCATGCTGCCATGCATGAGGCGACGGCGGCGCTGCTGGCGCGACTGGATACCCGGGTCGATCCCGGGGCGCTGATCCGCGACCTGTCGGTTCCCGACCGCCAGATGGTCGAGATCGCCAAGGCCCTGTCACGCAAGGCGCGGGTGCTGATCATGGACGAGCCAAGCGCGGTCCTGACCCATCGCGAGGTCGGCGCGCTTTACCGTCAGATCGACCGCCTGAGGGCCGAAGGGGTGGCGATCCTTTACTGTTCGCACCGCCTGGACGAGGTGGCGCATCTGGCCGACCGCATCACCGTACTGCGCGATGGTCGCGTGGTGCGCCGCGCCATGCGCGGTGATCTGAGCGAGGATGGCATGGCCGCCGCTATGGTCGGCCGTGAGTTGCAGGACTTCTACCCGCCGAAAGGCCAGCCCGGTGATGAGCCCGCGCTTGAGGTTCGGGGTCTGACCGTGCCGGGCCGGGTGCGCGACGTCTCATTCACCCTGCGTCGGGGTGAGGTGCTGGGCATTGCCGGGCTGATCGGTTCAGGACGCACCGAACTGGCCGAGGGGCTGGTCGGTCTGCGCCCCGCTGGCGGCGAAATCTGCGTTGCGGGTAGGCCCGTCGCCATCCGCAGCCTGCGCGACGCCTTTGCCGCGGGCCTTGCCTATCTGACCGAGGACCGCAAAGAGGCGGGGCTGCTGCTTGACAAAGGGCTGCGTGAGAATTTGACGCTTGCGACGCTTGAACGTTTTGGTGGCTGGCGGATCGACACGCGGGCCGAGGATGCGGCGCTGGAACAGGCGACACGCGAATTCGATATCCGTGCCCCACGCCGCGATATTGCGGCGGGCAAACTGTCGGGCGGCAACCAGCAAAAGCTGCTGATGGCCAAGGTGATGCTGTCGGACCCGCGGATCATCCTGATCGACGAGCCGACGCGTGGCATTGATGTGGGCACGAAAAGCCAGATCTACGCCTTTATCCGCAAACTTGCCGCCGAGGGCCGCAGCCTTATCGTTATCAGCAGCGAGATGACCGAAGTGATCGGTCTGGCCGACCGCGTGCTGGTCATGCGCGAGGGGCGGCTGGCCGGAGAATTGTCCGGCAGCGAGATGACCGAAGACCGTATCGTCCGCCTTGCCATGGGCGTGACCGGAGAAGCCGCATGAAGATCGACCTGCATACCCTTGGCCCGCTTGTTGCGCTGATCGCCCTTGTGATCCTGGGGGCGGCGCTGAACAGCTCGTTTCTGGCGCCGGCAAATATCACCAATGTGCTGGCGCGCTCGGCCTTTATCGGGCTGATCGCGGTGGGCATGACCTTCGTGATCACGGCGGGTGGACTTGATCTGTCGGTGGGCTCGATGGCCGCCTTTCTGGCGGGGGTTGCGATCATTGCCATGAACGTTGCCCTGCCGGGTCTGGGCAGCAATTGGGGGACTATTCTGCTTGGCATGGCGGTGGCGGTCCTTGGCGGTATCGTTGCCGGTTACCTTAACGGTGCGCTGATCACCAAGGCGCGGATCGAGCCTTTCATCGTCACGCTTGGCACCATGGGCATATTCCGCTCACTGGTGACATGGCTTGCTGACGGGGGCACGCTGTCGCTCGATTATGGGCTGCGCACGCTTTACCGGCCCGTCTATTACGGCGGCATCGGCTGGATCACCTGGCCGATCATCGCCTTTGCCATGGTCGCGGTGCTGGGCGAATGGATCATGCGCCATTCGCGCTTTGGCCGCCATGTCGAAGCGATCGGCTCAAACGACCGGGTGGCGCGTTATTCGGCCATCGACGTGAATCGGGTGCGGCTGCTGACCTATGTGCTGCTGGGCGCACTGGTCGGGATCGCGGTCGTCCTTTACGTGCCGCGCCTCGGCTCGGCCTCGGGCTCGACCGGGGTGCTGTGGGAGCTTGAGGCGATTGCCGCCGTGATCATCGGCGGCACGGCGTTAAAGGGTGGTCGCGGCCGGGTCTGGGGTACGGTGGTCGGCGTGCTGATCCTGTCGCTGATCGACAACATCCTGAATTTGGCCGATCTGGTCAGCCCCTATCTGAATGGGGCGATCCAGGGGGTCATCATCGTTCTTGCTGTGGTGCTGCAGCGGGAAAAACGCGCCGCCGAGGAGCGGTGACTGGGGAGGAAAGAACAGATGAAACGCAGAAGCCTGATGAAGGCCGCCGCGCTGGTCGCGGCCATGGGAATGGGTAGCGCCGCCTTTGCGCAGGACGGCGAGAAAAAGATCATCGGCGTGTCGATCCCGTCGGCGACGCATGGGTTCATGGGCGGGCTGAACTGGCATGCTCAGGACACGATCAAACGGCTGGGCGAGACCTATCCGAACCTTGAATTCGTGCTGTCGACGGCTGGCGATGCGGCCAAACAGGTCAATGACATCGAAGACATGATGGCCACCCGCAATATCGACGCGCTGGTGGTCCTGCCCTTTGAATCCGAGCCGCTGACCGCACCGGTCAAGGCCGTCAAGGACGCGGGCAAGTTCGTGACCGTGGTTGACCGGGGCCTTAGCCAGGAGGGGATCGAGGATCTGTATGTCGCGGGAGACAACACCGCCTTTGGCCGTGTCGCGGGCGAATATTTCCGTGAACATCTTGAGCCGGGCTCCAAGGTCGTCGTCCTGCGCGGCATTCCAACCACGCTTGATAATGAGCGGGTCGAGGCCTTCCAAAAGGCGCTGGAGGGTTCCGAGGTAGAAATCCTCGACATGCAGCATGGCAACTGGAACCGTGACGACGCCTTTGCGGTGATGCAGGACTATCTGGCCAAATACCCCAGGATCGATGCGGTCTGGGCGGCTGATGACGACATGGCCCTGGGCGTGCTCGAGGCGATTTCCGCCGCGAACCGCCAGGATGAGATGTGGGTGATCGGCGGCGCCGGGATGAAGGAAATCGTCAAGCGCATCATGGATGGTGACAAGCAGCTGCCGGTCAATGTGACCTATCCTCCGGCGCTTATTTCCGCCGCGATTGAAATGACGGCGCTGAATTTTGTCTCAAACTCGCCGATGACCGGCCGCTTTATCATCAGCAGCCGGCTGATCACGCCCGAGAACGCCGGACAGTTCTATTATCCCGACAGCCCGTTCTAAGCGGCCGTTCGGTCCCGCCGTCAGGGCGGGACCATCCGCCAGGGGCGCTTAGGCGATGCGGTTGGCCTGAACCCAGGCACCGCGCAGTGCTGCGCCCTTACCGATACGGGCGACGCGGATCACATCGGCCCGCGCGCCCGGCTCAAGCCGGCCACGGTCGTCAAGGCCGGTCGCCTCGGCGGGCGCGCGGGTAACTGTGGAGATACCCCGTGCCATGTCGCCCCACAGATCGCCCAGAAGCAGCGCCCCGGATAGCAGCGACGAGGGCACGTAATCCGAGGACAGAATGTCAAGCAAACCTGCCTCGGCCAGTTCGGCTGCGGCGACATTGCCGGAATGGCTGCCGCCCCGGATCAGGTTCGGCGCCCCCATCATCACCCGGATGCCATGGACACGGCAGGCGCGGGCGGCCTCGGATGTGGTGGGGAATTCGGCGAAATGCGCGCCATGCCCGGCCGAGACCGCGACCTGTCCCGCAGTGGTGTCGTCATGGCTGGCCAGCACCGCGCCATAGCGCCGCGCCTCGGCCACCGCCGTTGCCTCATGCAGCGGGCCCACGCGTTCGCGCAGGGCGCGCTGGCTGGCGACGTGATCGGCAAAGCCTTCGTCCGACAGGCCATGCTTGCCGCAGACATATTCCCTGAGCTTTTCAAGATCGCGGAACTGGCGTTCTCCCGGGGTGTGGTCCATCAGGCTGACGATACCGATGCGGTCACCCGGCCCGAATTTTGCCATCTCGGTCACCAGCGTTTCCGAGCAGACCTCGGCGCGCAGATGCAGGAAATGACTGATCTTGAGCGCGCCCATCGCGCGCAGTTCAAGGATCTCATCGGCCATGGCGCGGGCGTATTCGCCGTGTTCCGACCCGCCGCCTGACACGGCCGAACCGACGCGCAGCGCATCGAATACCGTGGTGATGCCGACGCTTGCCAGTTCGCTGTCATGGGCAAGGATCGCGGCCTGATGTGGCCAGTTCACCTTGGGGCGCGGCTGGATGTGGCGCTCCAGGTTGTCGGTGTGCAGTTCGATCAGGCCGGGCAGGACCAGATCGCCCTGGCAGTCGATCGCGCCCGCGGGCACGGCGCTGCCATGGTCGATGGCAGAGATGCGGCCTTCGGTCATGCGCAGCGTGCCCCGGATCACCTCATCGGGCAGGATCAGAGTGGCATTGGCAAGGATGGTTTCGGTCATCGTCTTTCGTCCTGTCTTGCGTCCGGGTAGATGGGCGGGCTGAATGCCACCGGCATGTCACAGTGCTGTGACACACGACCGCTAAGAGCCTGCGCATGGAAGATATGAAGCGTTACGCCATCTATTACGCCCCGCCCGAGGGTGCCTTTGCCCGTCATGCCAGCGCGTGGCTGGGCTGGGATGCCGCCACTGGTCAAGCCGTTGAACAGCCCGATCTGGGCCTGCCTGCGGCAGACATCACGCGCGATCCGCGCAGATACGGTTTTCACGGCACGTTGAAGCCGCCTTTCCGGCTGGCCGAGGGCCGCGATGCCGGAGGCTTGCATGACGCGCTGAGCCGGCTTGCCGCGCAGCTTGCCCCCGTAACCCTGTCCGGGCTGAAACTGGCAAGCCTTGGCGGTTTTCTGGCGCTGATCCCGCAGGGCGACACGACCCCCCTGCAAACCCTTGCTGCGACGGTGGTTGCCGCGCTTGACGGGTTTCGCGCACCCCTGACCGAGGCCGAGATTGCCCGCCGCCGCCCCGACCTTCTGACGCCGCGCCAGCGTGAGCTGCTGGACCTTTGGGGCTATCCCTATGTGATGGACGAGTTCCGCTTTCACCTGACCCTCTCGGACCGGCTGGATGAACCGCTGGCAAGCGAGGCGGCGCGGGTCCTTGATGCGCATTTCGCCCCGGTCCTGCCCAGACCATTCCGGCTGGCCGAACTGTGCCTTTTTGGCGAGGGCGAGGATGGGCGTTTCCGCCTGCTGCATCGCTATGCCCTTTCGGGCTGAAGCGCGGCAAGAAACCGCGCCAGCCCCTCAGCGGGGGTAGAGTCGTTTATCACGATACGCGGGGTGATGCCGGGCGGTAGCGGGAAATCCGCCCGCGCCAGCCGTGCCGCCTGATCGGGACCGCTTTCGCGTCCGCGCCCGGCCAGCCTGCGCGCCAGCACCTCGGGCGGGGCGGTGACCAGCACCACGGCAAGGTCGGGAAAGCGTGCCTGCGCCTCGGCCAGAACCGCGCGGCTTGCGTTAAACAGCAGCGTGCCATCGCCCGACAGCGCCTCGACCGGGATGCCGTAGCCCAGCCCATGCGCGCGCCAATGCAGCGCAAAAGCTCCGGCCTGTGCCCGGGCGGTGAATTCGGCATCGCTGACGCCTTCGAAATCTTCGCCTCCTGCCTCGCTGGGGCGGGTAATCACGCGGCGCGCGGCCCGCAGATCGGGCCGCGCCTTGCAGGCCAGCACCATCAGCAGATCCTTGCCCGCGCCCGAGGGGCCGACTACCGCGACCAGATGCCGGCTCATGCCGCCAGTCCCGGGGTAAAGGCGGTCACATCGACCAGGCGGTCACAAACGCGGTCGCGCGCTGCCTCATCGTGGAAAATGCCAAGGATGGCCGCACCCCGGGCCTTGGCCTCTTCGATCAGGCGCAGGACCTCTTCGCGGTTGCGGGCGTCAAGGCTTGCCGTCGGCTCGTCCAGCAGCAGCGCCGGGTAGTCGTGGACAAAGCCGCGGGCGATGTTCACCCGCTGTTGTTCGCCGCCCGAGAATGTGGTCGGCGACAGCGTCCACAGCCGTTCGGGGATGTTTAAACGGGTAAGCAGCCGGGCTGCCCGGGCGCGGGCCTGATCCGCCGGCACGCCAAGGCGCAACAGCGGCTCGGCCACGACCTCCAGCGTTGGAACCCGCGGCACGACGCGCAGAAACTGGCTGACATGGCCCAGCACCGCGCGGCGCAGGGCGATGATCTGGCGCGGTTCGGCGCTGACGACATCCAGATCCCCGACCCGGATCGAGCCCTCCTGGGCAAGGTAATTGCCATAGACCATGCGCATCAGTGTCGATTTCCCCGCACCCGAACGGCCGATCAGCCCGACGCATTCGCCGGGGGCGACCTCAAGATGCGCGTCCGCCATGACCGGGATGGCTGCGCTGCCCTGATTATGCAGGGTAAAGCTTTTGGAAAGATTGCGGATCTCAATCATGGCTCACACCTGCAGGACAGAGGAAACAAGAAGCTGGGTATAGGCGTGCTGGGGATCGTCCAGCACCTGATCGGTCAGGCCGGTTTCGACCACCTGGCCCGATTTCATCACCATCAGCCGGTCGGCCAACAGACGCACCACCGCAAGATCATGGGTCACGATCACCACCGACAGGCCCAGATCGCGCACCAGCCCGCGCAACAGGTCCAAAAGCCGCGCCTGCACGCTGACATCAAGACCTCCGGTCGGTTCATCCATGAAAACAAGCCGAGGCCCAGTCACCAGATTGCGGGCAATTTGCAGGCGCTGCTGCATCCCCCCGGAAAAGGCCGAGGGGCGGTCGTCGATGCGATCTGCTGCGATCTCGACCCGGCCAAGCCAGTCGGTCGCTGTGGCGCGAATGGCCCCATAGTTGCGCGCGCCGACGGCCATCAGCCTTTCGCTGACATTGCCCCCGGCCGAAACGCCCATACGCAATCCGTCGCGCGGGTTTTGGTGGACATAGGCCCAGTCCCCGCGAAGCAGGCGCCGCCGCTCGGCCTCGGGCAGGGTCAGCACGTCGGTGCCGTCAAAGAGGATCTGCCCCTGATCAGGCGGTTGCAGCCCGGCAAGGCAGGACAGCAGCGTCGATTTGCCCGAGCCGCTTTCTCCGACGATCCCCAGGACCTCGCCGGGGTAAAGGTCAAAGCTGACATCGGCGCAGCCGATCCGCGCGCCATAACGTCTGGTCAGGCCGCGCACCGACAAAAGCGGCGCGACGGTGATGGCGTTGGGCATCAGCGTCATGGCGTATCTCCCTGCGGCGCAAGGCGGCCGCGATGGCCCTGCGCCTGGCGCGAGGCACAGAAATCGGTGTCTGAACAGACGAACATGCGTGCGCCCCGGTCGTCGGTGATCACCTCGTCAAGGTAGCTGTCGCCCGCGCCGCAAAGGTCGCATTCGTGATCGGTCTTTGAAGGGGTGAATGGATGATCCTCAAAGTCCAGGCTGACGACGTCGGAATAGGGGGGCAGGGCATAGATCCGCGCCTCGCGTCCGGCGCCAAACAGCTGGATTGCCGGATTGCCGCCCAGCTTGGGGTTGTCGAATTTCGGGATGGGTGAGGGGTCCATCACATAGCGCCCCCCGACCCGCACCGGATAGGCGTAAGAGGTTGCAATCTCGCCATGCCGGGCGATGTCCTCATATAGTTTGACATGCATCAGCCCGTATTCCTCAAGCTCATGCATCTTGCGCGTTTCGGTCTCGCGCGGTTCCAGAAAGCGTAAAGGTTCGGGGATCGGGACCTGATAGACAAGGATCTGCCCCTCGGTGAGCGGCGTTTCGGGGATGCGGTGGCGGGTCTGGATCACGGTCGCCTCGCTGGTCGCCTCGGTGGTTTCGACCCCGGCGGTGCGCTGGAAAAAACGGCGGATCGACACGGCGTTGGTGGTGTCGTCGGCCCCCTGATCAATGACCTTCAGCCGGTCATCGGGGGTCAGACAGGCCGCTGTCACCTGCACCCCACCGGTGCCCCAGCCATATGGCATCGGCATTTCGCGGCTGGCAAAGGGCACCTGATAGCCGGGGATCGCCAGCGCCTTGAGCAGTGCGCGGCGGATCATGCGCTTGGTCTGTTCGTCCAGATAGGCAAAGTTATAGGCTTGGCCGGTCATTCCGCCGCCTCCCTTATCTGCGTCGCCTCGCGCCGTATGCGCCGGACCAGTTCAAGCTCGGCCTGAAAATCGACGTAATGCGGCAGCTTGATATGTTCGAGAAACCCGGTCGCCTGAATGTTGTCGCAATGGCTCAGCACGAATTCCTCGTCCTGCGCCGGGGCGCCGGTGAAATCCTCGCCCAGTTCGTGCCAGCGCAATGCGCGGTCAACGAGGCTCATCGAGATCGCCTTGCGTTCGGACTGGCCCATGACCAGACCGTAGCCGCGGGTGAATTGCGGCGGTTCGGTCTTTGACCCTTTGAACTGGTTCACCGTGTCGCATTCGGTCAGCTCGATCTCTCCGATCTCGACGGCGAAACCCAGCTCGGGCAGATCGACCTCGACCGCGACACGGCCGATACGCAATTCACCGACAAAGGCATGGGTGCGCCCGTAACCACGTTGGGTGGAATAGGCCAGCGACAGGGCAAACCCCTCATCAGCGCGGGCCAGCGCCTGCAACCGCAGTGCGCGCGAGGCAGGCAGCTCCAATGGTTGACGCGTCAGGTCGGGGGCAGGGGTGTCGTCTTTGGGCTGGTCCTCGATCAGACCGTCCCGGTCAAGCAGTGCGGTGACATGGGGCACTGGCTCATCCCGGACCGGGGCCTTGGGTGCGGGTGGCGGCGCGCCCTCGGCAGCAAGGGCAAAATCCAGCAGGCGGTGGGTATAGTCGAAAGTCGGTCCCAGCACCTGCCCGCCCGGCAGATCCTTGAAAGTGGCCGAGATGCGCCGGTCCACAGCCATCGCCGCCGTATCGACAGGGCGCGACTGGCCAAAGCGCGGCAGGGTGGTGCGATAGGCGCGGATCAGGAACACTGCCTCGATCAGATCGCCGCGGGCCTGTTTGATCGCCAGCGCGGCAAGGTCGGGATCGTAAAGCGAGCCCTCGGCCATCACGCGGTTGACCGCCAGCGTCATCTGTTCGCGGATCTGGGCGACGGTCAGTTCGGGGACTGCGGGGTCGCCCCGGCGTTCCTCGGCCAGCCAGGCATGGGCGGCGTCGATGGCGCGTTCGCCCCCTTTGACGGCGACATACATCAGATGTCCTCCACGATCGTGCTGCGCGGCAGCGCGGCAAGCCGTGAGCCGCAGGTCAGGATGAAATCGAGGCCCAGCGGGAACAGCGCCCGGTTGGAGCGAAAGGCCCCGATCTCGGGCAAGGAGAGCCGCGCTTCGTCCCGGATGCCGGGACCGGTCAGGCGCGCGCCTTGGGATTCCAGCTGATCAAGCTCGACGATCAGGGTTGCCGAACGGTCGGGATAGGCGGGCTCTCCGATGCGAAAACGGCTTAGCGGCTGCAGATCATGCCAGTGCCCAAGGGCGAACTGTGCCTCATCCGCCGGGACCAAAGGTGCGCCGGTGTGAAAACCGATCCAGACGCGCAGCGCCTCAGAATCCGCCGGACCTGCCAGATGCAGGGGCGTGGTGCTGTCTGTCAGGGTCAGCAGCGCCACCCCTGCCGCGACAGAGATCGGCGCGGGCGGTGCTGCCCCGGTCACCTCATGGATGCGGCCCGGACGGGCCATGGCCTCAAGCAGCGCACGAAAGGCATGGGCGGATTGGGTCGGGGGGTCGGCGAATCCGCCGCCAAGGATGGCGTTCATGCGTCCTCTCCACGCAGCATGGTAAAGAATTCGACCCGCGTTGCCGCTGCTTTGGCCGAGCGGGTGGCGCGGGTGCTTGCAGCCTCGGCGCGCAGGGGGGTCAGGACCTCGGCCTCGATCCGCGGTGCTATGTCGGTTTGCATCAACGCGTCAGCGATGGCGGCGCGGGTCGCATGTGCCTTGTCGCGGCCCTGCACGCAGGCATGACCGACGGCGCCCCCTGCCAGCTGGACCGAACAGCGGGTGACAGTCATCTCACCCAGGTTAAAGGGGGCACCGGTGCCGCTGATGCGGCCCTGCACCATGATGGTGCCGATCTCGGGCGCGCGCAGCATTTCATGCGCGGGCAGATCCGGCATCAGCGCCGCCAGACGCTCGGGCCGGGCCTTGGCCAGCGCCGATATCCAGTCGCGGCGCGCAGCAGTTTCGGGATGAGAAGGGGTGGACATTTCCGGGCCTCGACAAGCTTGCGGGTTTGTCTAGATTACTATACAACTAGACAAGTGATAACCCGGCCGGTGATTCCGCTCAAGGGGCGGCTTGGTGAATTTTTGATGACAGCCACCACCAGAGAGGGCAGATGGCGCGCAGTCCGGTATGGAAATCCATCGCCGATACGCTGGCGGGCGAAATCGCCGTGGGCCAGTATCACCCGGGTGACAAGCTGCCATCCGAGGCGGTGCTGGCCGCGCGTTTCGGCGTCAACCGTCACACTGTGCGCCATGCGCTGGCTGCGCTGGCCGAGGCGGGCACCGTGCGTTCGCGACGCGGAGCAGGGGTCTTTGTCGCTTCGCGGCCCACGGATTACGCGCTAGGTCTGCGGGTGCGGTTTCACCAGAACATCACCGCATCGGGACGGACCCCCTCGCGTCGGTTGACGCTGACCGAAACGCGTGCCGCCAATCGCGAAGAGGCCGGGGCGCTGCGCCTTGCCCCCGGCAGCGCGGTCCATGTGGTCGAAGGGGTGTCGCTGGTCGATGGCCAGCCGGTCGCGGTGTTCCGCTCGGTCTTTGATGCCGGACGTTTTCCCGATCTTTTGCGGCATGTGGTGGAAATCCCTTCGGTTACCGCCGCGCTCGCCCAATGCGGGCTCAGGGATTACACCCGCGCCTCGACCCGCCTGACGGCAGAACTTGCACCGGCGGTGATGGCGCTGGCCTTGCAGGTGTCCGAGGGGGCGCCGGTCCTGCGCTCGGTCGGGGTGAACGTGGATAGAGACGGCGTGCCGGTCGAATTTGGCACCACCTGGTTTGCCGGTGATCGCGTCACCCTGACCCTGCGCCCCGAGGACGCGCTAGCCCTTGATCAGCCTGCGGCGCAGCCAGCCTGACAGGCTGTCCATCGCCATGACCATCAGCACGATCAGGACGACGTAATAGGCGACGTCCTCCCAGTCCTTCTGGGTCTGGATGGCCTGGGTCAGCAACAGGCCGATACCGCCTCCGACGATCGCGCCGATGACGGTCGCACCGCGGGTGTTCGATTCAAGGAAATATAGCACCTGAGACAGCAGCACCGGCGTTACCTGCGGGATCACCCCGAAACGGGCGCGCTGAAGGGCTCCGGCCCCGGTCGAGCGGATGCCCTCGACCTGCTTTTCGTCGATGTTCTCAAGAGCTTCCGAGAACAGTTTGCCAAAGCTGCCGGTGTCAGTCAGCAGGATGGCCAGCGATCCGGTCATCGGGCCGGGGCCAAAGGCGCGGGCCAGAACGATGGTCCAGATCAGCCCGTCCACACCGCGGATAAAGTCAAAGATACGGCGCAGCATAAAGCGCAGCGGGCCAAACGGCATCATGTTCCGCGCGGCAAGAAAGCCCAGCGGCAGTGCGATCAGTGCCGCGCCAAAGGTCCCCAGAAACGCCATCAGCACGGTTTCAAACATGGCCCATAACACATCACCGTGCCGCCACATCGAGTTGGTCCAGAAATCGCGTGCCATGGCGGCAATGTTCGGCATGTCGGGGTCAAGGCGTGGGCCCCATAGGGCGCTTGCCGCGATCTCGGGCCAGCTCATGTAATGAAACGGGCTGTCGAGGGTGAAAAAGAACAGCGCCCAGCCCGGCTGATAGCGCAATGTCTCGACCTTGGTACGGGTATAGGCAAAGCGTCCTGAGGGAGTGGTGACGCTGACGCGGTTATCTGACGCGCTGATCCAGTCTGGCAGCGGCTGGGGCGCGGTCAGGTGCAGCCGGCCATTTTCGGGACGAATGTCGATCAGCCCATAGCCCGGCACCTGATAGCGCGCGCCTGCATCGTCGTAGGTGACGATATGGCCGTCGCCAAGGTCGATACGCGTCGACTGGTCGCTATGCGTGATCCAGCCTGGCAAGCGGTCGGGCGGATAAACCCCCTTGGCCTCGCCGTCGATGGCGACGCGCAGCACGCCCGAGCGGTTGTCGCGGGTCACATGGGTCTTGTGCTGCCAGAAATCGGACAGAAGCACGGCGGCATTATCCATCCGTGCGCGCCCCGCCAAACCTGCGATATCAAAGGCGATGGCAGCATAGGCCAGATAGGTCATGATCGCCAGCGGCACTGCCAGTGCCACCAGTTTGCGGCGGTTGAAACGGCTTAGAACGGCGGTGGTCAAAGCGGGGGAAAGCGTTGCGTCGGTCATGGTTCAGCCCTTTACCAGCCGGCTGCGGGCATGGTCCGAAATGCGGTCGATGGTGACGATGGCGGCAAAGAGCAGCAGAAAGATCGCGACCACTTCGTCATAGCGCCCGCCGCCCCATTGCATCGCCAGTTTCAGGTCATAGCCGATGCCGCCCGAGCCGACGAAGCCAAGGATGGCACTGGCGCGCAGGTTGATTTCGAACCGCATCAGCGCATAGGACAGCCAGTTCGGTGCGACCTGTGGCAGCACGCCCAGCCAGACCTGCTGGCTCCACCGTCCCCCGACCGAGGCAAGCCCCTCGACCGGTTTCAGATCGGCGTTTTCGGCCACTTCCGAGAACAGTTTGCCAAGCGCACCCGCCGTGTGCAGCGAGATGGCGGCGACCGCAGGCACCGGCCCGCCGCCAAGGATATAGATCAGCACCAACGCGATCACGATTTCGGGCATGGCGCGCAGCGCGTCCATCAGCCGCCGGAACACGCCCGTCAGCCTTGGCCAGCGGGCCAGTCCGCGCGTGGACAGCAGCGCGAGGTTCATCGCGATCAGCCCGCCCAAAATCGTCGAGACGGCGGCGATGTTCAGCGTTTCGATCAGCGAGGGCAGATGTGCTACAATGAGGCCTGGCAGGTTTGCGCGCTTTTGCCACGCCTCGGCAAGCACCTCGGACGGGAAGGCCAGCAGCATGGGCAGTCCGTCGATGAAGCCCCCGGCATTGCGGCTTTCCGCCAGCCGGAACCCCGCTGCCATCATGGCAACAAAGATGATGAGCAGCAGACCGCCATACAGACGGCGGCGGCGGGTCAGTTCCAGATAGGCGTCACGATGCGCCGGGGCGAGGTCAGCCATTGCAGCCTTGTCCGATGAATGCGAAAGCCGCGCCCGGACATTGGCGGGCGCGGCAAGGGCGGCGCTTTACTGCGCGCTTTCCTGCAGTTTGCGGGCGGAGATCACGCCCAGATAGGCGTCATGGGTGACGGGAACGAAATCCTTGGCCTCACCATGGGCGACGCCATAGGCGCAGTCCTTGTTCGTTTCATGCAGATCGGCGGACAGTTTGGTCACCTTGTCCTTGACCTCTTGCGGCAGGGCCTTGCGCAGCACCATCGGGCCTTCTGGGATCAGCTTTGATTTCCAGATCTCGACCAGGTCGTTCATTTCGACCAGACCGGCATCGGCGGCCTTGCGGAAGGCGCCCGAGTTATAGCCGTCCTCCCAATCGCCCAGCCCGTCGGCCCAGCTGACACCGGCGGCGAAATCGCCATTGGCGACGCCGATGATCGTCTGTTCATGCCCGCCCGAAAAGCGCACCTCGCCAAAGAAATCCTTCAGCGGACCATAGGTCTCGGTCAGTTCCGCCCCCGGCACCAGATAGCCCGAGGTCGAGTTCGGCTCGGCAAAGGCAAAGACCTTGCCCCTGGCGTCCTCGATCGAGGTGATGCCGCTGTCCTTGCGGGCAAAGCCGATCGAGTAATAACCGGTCGAGCCGTCCATGTTCTGCTTGGTCAGCACCGGTTCGACGGCCTCGGGGTCGGTCAGGTAAATTTTCGCATAGCCCGAGGCACCCAGCCACGCCATATCCAGCGTCCCGCCCAGCAGCCCCTGAATGACACCGTCGTAATCGGCGGGGGTAAAGACCTTGACCGGCACGCCCAGCTCGGCCTCGATGGCGGCGCGGTAGCATTCGTTCGAGGTCATGCGGTCCTGCGCGTTCTCGCCGCCCATGATGCCAAGGTTAAAGCCGGTGATCGACTGGGCCGAGGCGACCGAGCCAAGAACGGGGGTCAGGGCGGTGGCGGCGGCAAGCGCCAGAGCAAGCGGTTTCATGGTCTCTCCATGGGTTGGGGAATCTGGGGGCTGTCAAGCCATCAGCTGCGCGGCATAGGCCGCATCGGCGGCGCTGTCGGCGGGCAGGGCGGTCGAGGTCGCGGCCTCGTTGAAACTGTGATCTGCGCCATAGATGTCGCGTGCGGCGCCGGTCGAAAGCTGGGCGGGGGAGCCGTCGAAAACGATGCGCCCGTCGCGCATTCCGATCACCCGGTCGCAATAGCGTCGCGCGGTGTCGAGTGTGTGCAGGTTGGCAATCACCATCCGCCCGTCCTCGACATTGATACGCCTGAGCGTGTCCATCACGATCTGCGCGTTCATCGGGTCGAGGCTTGCAATCGGTTCGTCGGCCAGAATGATCCGCGGGTCCTGCATCAGCGCCCTTGCGATGGCGACGCGCTGTTGCTGACCGCCCGACAGCGCCTCGGCGCGTTTCTGGGCCTGTTCGGCGATACCAAGTCGATTCAGTATCTCAAGCGCGCGCAGGATATCGGCGCGGGACCACAGATTGCACAGGGTGGCAAGCACCGGACGGCGGTTCAACAGCCCGTGCAGCACGTTCGAGACCACGTCCATGCGCGGCACAAGGTTGAACTGCTGAAAGATCATCGCGCATTGGCCCTGCCAGGCGCGGCGCTCGCGTCCACGCAGGGAAAGGATGTCGCGTCCCTCGACGCAGATCCGGCCTGCTGTCGCGTCCGTCAGCCGGTTCATCATACGCAGAAAGGTGGATTTCCCCGCACCCGAGCGGCCGATGATGCCGACAAAGGCAGGGCCGTCCACGGTAAAGCTGATATCGTCTACAGCCGGGCGTCCGGAAAAGACGCGGGTGACGTTCTGAACTGCAAGCAATGCTGCCCTCCATGAGCGGTTGGGGGGCTGATATCTGGCCTGCGTGACGGAAAGGGTAAGGTTCGGTGAAGCTTTCTTGACGTTTGCGGGCGATGCGTTGCGCCGCAGGGAAAAAGAACGCGCCGCCAGCCAGGGCCAGCGGCGCGCGCAGTCTGTGAATCTATGCTTCAGATATGCAGCGCGTGACCCAGCGCGCGCAGGCTGGCTTCGTGCAGGGCCTCGCCTCGTGTCGGGTGGGCATGGATGGTGCCGGTGATGTCCTCAAGCCGCGCGCCCATCTCAAGTGCCAGCGCAAAGCCTCCTGCCATTTCCGATATTCCTGCCCCGACCCCCTGAATACCCAGCACTTCATGGGTATCGGCGCGGGCGGTGACACGGATAAAGCCTGCCTCGTCTCCTGCCGTCATTGCCCGGCCATTGGCGGCAAAGGGGAAGGTTCCGGTCACGACCTCACGCCCCTGAGTTGCCGCTTCGTCCGGAGAGATGCCGACGCTGACGATTTCAGGGTCGGTAAAGCAGACCGCCGGGATCGCGCGCTTGTCCCAGCTGCGCGGCTGTCCGGCGATGATCTCGGCCACCATTTCGCCCTGCGCCATGGCGCGATGGGCCAGCATCGGCTCTCCGGTCACGTCGCCGATGGCGAACACCCCCGACATCGAGGTGCGGCAGCGTTCATCAATGCGGATGAAGGGGCCAGCCATCTCAAGCCGCAGCTTGTCGATGCCGGCGCTGGTGGCGCGGGGGCGGCGGCCGACGGTCACCAGCACCTTGTCGCAATGAAAATCCTCGGCCCCGTCCACGCCGGCGACACGCAGCGCGCCGCTATCCGACAGGCCCCCGGCCCGCGCGCCGGTCAGCAGGCGGATGCCCAGCTGGGTCAGGCGCTGCGCCACCGGACGCGTCAGCTCGCCGTCATATTGCGGCAGAATGCGCGGCGCGGCCTCGATGATGGTGACCTCGGCGCCAAGCTTGGCATAGGCAATGCCCAGCTCCAGCCCGATATAGCCGCCGCCAACCACGGCAAGCCGTGCGGGCACCTCGGTCAGCGACAGCGCGTCGGTCGAAGAGATGACCTTGCCGCCAAAGGGCAGGGCGGGGATCTCGACCGGTTCCGAGCCGGTGGCAAGGACCAGGACTTCGGCGCGGATCTGGACCGGACCTTCGGGCGTCTCGACAATGGCGGTCTTGCCGTCGCGCAGGGTTGCATTCCCGCTGACCAGCCGCACGCCCGCCTTGCGCAGCAATGTTGCCACACCGCCGGTCAGGCGGCTGACAATCCCGTCTTTCCACGCCACAGTTTCTGCAAGGTCGAGCTGTGCGGCGCCCGCCGAAATTCCCATCGATGAATTTGAGGAAAGTTGCGTAAGGCGATGATATTCTTCGGCCGCATGGATCAGCGCCTTTGAGGGGATGCAGCCCACATTAAGGCAGGTTCCGCCCGGGGGTGCGGCATCGACAATCACCGTGTCGATGCCCAGTTGTCCGGCGCGGATGGCGCAGACATAGCCGCCGGGGCCTGCGCCGATGATGAGCAGTCTGCATTGGATCTCGCGCATTGCTCAGCCCTCCACGAAAATCAGCGCCGGGGTTTCCAGCAGTTCCTTGAGCCTGGCGACAAAGACCGCCGCGTCCCAGCCGTCGATCACGCGATGGTCAAAGCTGCAGGACAGGTTCATCATCTTGCGTGGCTCAAAGGCGGTGCCGTTCCAGAATGGCCGCACTGCAAGGCGGTTTACGCCGACGATGGCGACCTCGGGCACGTTCAGGATCGGGGTCGAGGCAATCGCCCCGAGCGGCCCGAGCGAGGTGATGGTGATGGTCGATCCGGTCAGCTCGTCGCGCCTGGCCGTGCCCTCTTTGGCGGCGGTGGCAAGGCGCGCGATCTCGGCTGCTGTGCTGCGCAGGTCCAGCGCCTCGGCATGGCGCAGGACCGGCACCATCAGCCCGGTGGGGGTCTGCGCGGCGATACCGATGTGGATGCCGCCAAAGCGACGGATCACCCCGGCCCCGGCATCGTAATGGACGTTGAGCAGCGGCTGTTCGCGCAGCGCCCGCACCATGGCCCGGGCGATAAAGGGCAGCATCGTCAGGCGCGTGCCCTTGCCCTGCGCGTTCATCCGCCCGCGCAGATCCTCCAGCGCGGTGGCATCGACTTCTTCGACAATGGTGATCTGCGGGATGCTGTTTGCAGCCTCCATCCGTTCAGCGATCTTGCGGCGCAGGCCGATGACGCGGATTTCCTCGACGCTGGTGTCGGGGCGGGGGCCGCTTGGGGCGGGAACGCCGCCCGATGCGATAAAGGCGTCCAGATCATCGTGGCTGATGCGCCCGCCCGGACCCGAGCCGCGTACCAGCCGCAGGTCCACCCCGGCCTCGCGCGCCCGTGCCCGGACCGCGGGCGAGGCAATGGGCTTTTCGCCCTCGGGCCGTAGCGGGGCGGCGGGGGCAGCCGGGGCAGGGGCCGCGCTTGCCGGGGCCTTTTGCACCTCTGCCGCGGCCTCTTGCCGGGGGGCGGGTTCAGGCTCGGGCACGGGGGCGGCAGCGGGTTTTTCCGGGGTGGCAGACTTGGTCCCGGCGCTGGTTGCCGGGGTCTCGGCCTCTTCGGCGACATTGCCGGGGCCGTCGACCTCAAGCCGGACCAGTTCAGCCCCGACGGCGATCACATCGCCGGGCTGACCCGCCTGCCAGATCACCGTGCCGGTAACGGGCGAGGGGATCTCGACCGTTGCCTTGTCGGTCATCACCGCGACCATCGGGTCGTCCTCGCGCAGGACATCGCCGGGCTTGACCAGCCATTCAGCGATTTCGGCCTCGGCAATGCCTTCGCCGATATCTGGCATGCGGATTGCGTAAATACCCATATCAGGCCACCTCGACCAGTTGACGCAGTGCTTCGGCCACCCGAGCGGGGCCGGGGAAATAGCTCCATTCATGCGTATGGGGATAGGGCGTGTCCCATCCTGCGACCCGGCGGATCGGCGCTTCGAGATGCCAGAAGCATTCCGCCTGCACCAGCGCCGCCAGCTCTGCCCCATAGCCCGAGGTCAGTGTCGCCTCATGCAGCACAAGGCAGCGCCCGGTCTTGGAGACCGATGCGGTGATCGTCTCCATATCAAGCGGCAGCAGGGTGCGCAGGTCGATCACCTCGGCATCGACGCCCGCTTCTTCGGCAGCGGCCAGCGCGACATGGACCATGGTGCCATAGGCGAGCACCGTTGCCGCGCGGCCCTGACGCCGCACCTCGGCCCTGCCCAGCGGGATGGTGTAATGCCCCTCGGGGACCTCGCCCAGTTCATGGGTCTTCCACGCGGTGACCGGGCGGTCGTGATGGCCGTCAAAGGGGCCGTTATAAAGGCGCTTCGGTTCAAAAAAGATCACCGGATCTGGGCATTCGATTGCGGCCAGCAACAGCCCCTTGGCGTCACGCGGGTTCGAGGGCACCACGGTCTTGAGCCCGGTCACATGGGTAAACAGCGCCTCGGGCGACTGGCTGTGGGTCTGGCCGCCAAAGATGCCGCCGCCCGAAGGCATGCGCACCACCAGCGGACAGGTGAACTGTCCGGCCGAGCGATAGCGCAGCCGCGCCGCCTCGGACACGATCTGGTCATAGGCGGGATATACATAGTCGGCGAACTGGATTTCCACCACCGGGCGCAGCCCATAGGCCGCCATGCCGATCGCTGCTCCGACGATGCCGGATTCGTTGATCGGCGTGTCAAAGCAGCGCGTCTTGCCATATTTCGCCTGCAATCCCGCGGTACAGCGGAAAACGCCGCCGAAATAGCCCACGTCCTCGCCAAAGACCACGACGCTGGGATCTGCCCCTATGGCCACATCCAGCGCGTCGCGGATCGCCTCGATCATCGTCATACGTGCCATGTCAGAACCCCGCCTCGTGACGTTGCTTCAAAAGATGCGGCGGCATCTCGGCGTAGACATCCTCGAACATATCGGCCGGGCTGGGGTGCTGGCCGTGGTGCAGGGTGCCGATGGCCTCGGCGCGCTTCTGCATCTGGGTGATCTCGGCAAGGATCTCGGCCTCGGCCTGGGCGTGACGCTCATCACTCCAATGGCCAAGGGCGATCAGGTGGTTTTTCAGCCGCAGGATCGGATCTCCCAGGGGCCAGGCATTGCTTTCCTCGGTCGGACGATAGGCGGTCGGGTCGTCCGAGGTTGAATGCGCCCCGGCGCGATAGGTGACGTATTCGATCAGCGTCGGGCCAAGGTTGCACCGCGCCCGCTCGGCCGCCCATTGCGCGGCGGCAAGCACCGCCAGATAGTCATTGCCATCGACCCTGAGCGACGGAATGCCAAACCCCAGCCCCCGTGCCGCAAAGGTCCCCGCCCCGCCGCGCGCGATGCCCTGAAAGGTCGATATCGCCCATTGGTTGTTGACGATGTTCAGCACCACCGGCGCCTTATAGGTCGAGGCAAAGACCAGCGCGGCGTGAAAATCGCTTTCCGCGGTCGAGCCGTCCCCGATCCAGCCCGCCGCGATCTTGCGGTCGCCCGAGATGGCCGAGGCCATGGCCCAGCCAACCGCCTGAATATATTGCGTGGCGAGGTTGCCCGAGATGGTAAAGAACCCATGCTCGCGCGAGGAATAGCAGACCGGCAGCTGACGCCCCCGCATCGGGTCCTCGGCGTTCGAGAATACCTGATTCATCATCGAACTGATCGGATAGCCCGCCGCGATCAGCAGCCCGGCCTGACGATAGGTCGGAAAATTCATGTCTCCCGGACGCAGGGCGCGCTGGAAGCCGCAAGAGATCGCCTCTTCGCCAAGGTGCTGCATGTAAAAGCTGGTCTTTTGCTGACGTTGTGCGTTCAGCATCCGCGCGTCATAGATGCGCAGCGTCATCATGTGGCGCAGCCCGGTCAGCAGATCCTCGGGTGTGATATCAAGCGCCTCGGCCCAAGGGCCGACGGCCTGCCCGTCGCGGTTCAGGACGCGGATGATGGTAAAGGCCAGATCGCGGATCGACTCGGGGTCGGCATCGACCGGCGGACGGCGCACCGTACCCGCGCGTGGGATGGCGACATGCGAGAAATCCGGCTGGTCGCCGGGCCGGACCTCGGGCTCCGGCACGGCAAGGCTTAGCGGCGGAAACTCATTCGGGTCTGGCCGATTCATCGGCACCTCCTTGGCTCTGGCTATCGGGGCGGAAACGGGTGCCTTGGCCTTTCCTGACCGACCGTGCACGGGCCTGCCCAAAGGTGGCGGCGTGGCCGGTGGAAACCCTCATGACAAGAAAGCTGTGCATCCTGTCCCTCCCCTAAGGAAGATCATGCCACAGATCGCGACAGAATTTCCTTTCTTTATTTTCGCCTGATAGCGATGATGAAAAAGATTCTTTCAGAAAGGCGACATTTTCATGGATGAAACTGCTGCATCACGGCGGCTTGATGCGATTGATCTCAGGATCCTGCGCGCGCTGAGTCGGGACGGACGGCTGAGCAACAGCCAGCTTGCCGAAGAGGTGGGGCTTTCGCCCAGTCCCTGCTGGCAGCGCACCCGCCGTCTTGAGGCCGAGGGCATCATTCGCGGCTATACTGCCATTCTGGACCAGTCACGGCTGGGCGGAACCGAGACGGTGCTGATCGAGGTGACGCTGGATCGCCATGACGACCGCGTGCTTGAAGAGTTCGGCCGGGCCATGACCAACCTGCCCGAGGTGCAAGAGATTTACCTGACCACCGGCGAATATGACTATCTGCTCAAGGTCACGGTCAGCGGCACCCGCGGATGTGAGGAATTCTTGCGCCGCAAGCTTTACCGGGTTCCGGGGATACGCCACGCGCGTTCGATCTTTACGCTGCGCTGCCTGAAAGAGCGGGGCTGGGCGCTGCCCGAGGCGGCGGGGGACTGACGCTGGCAGGCGTCACGGACCGGTATCACCGATCTGACACCTGCTTGCAGCATTGCTGTCATCTCTTGGGCCTAAAGGGGCGGTATCACAGCGAAAAGGATTGCCGCTCATGCGATTTGGCCTTGCCATTCTTGCCTGTTCCCTTGCTTCTGCTGCCCAGGCCGAGGAAAGCTTTCCCGCCCGGCTGGCGGGTCATGCTGTTCTGCCCGCCTTTACGCTGGTCGCACCGCCCGCCGATGCGCCGCGCGATCTGTGGCTGGCGGGACGCTTTACCGGGGCCGCGCGCAACGATCTGCCCATGTCGGTCGAGGGCGACACCGGCCCGACCTATGGCAGCCATGCAACCGGGATTTCCCTGCCGTTCATCGGCCAGCCGGTGCAGGGCATGTCGGGCTTTGCCATGAACCGGGCCGAGGATGGCAGCTGGTTCACCCTGACCGACAACGGCTTTGGTTCAAAGGTCAACAGCCCCGATGCGATGCTGTTCTTTCACCGTATGCGCCCCGATTTCCAGACCGGCAGGGTTGAACGGGTCGAGACGGTCTTTCTGCGCGATCCCGACCGCAAGGTGCCCTTTCGCATCGCCAATGAGACGACCGAAAGCCGCTATCTGACCGGTGCCGATTTCGACCCCGAAAGCATCCAGTATCTTGATGGAGAAATCTGGATCGGCGACGAATTCGGCCCCCATATCCTGCGGGTCGCGCTGGACGGGCGGGTGCTGTCGGTCCATCGTACCATGCTTGAGGGAGAGCTTCTTGCCGGCCCCGATACCCCCGGAGTGACCGTGCCTGCACAGCCGGGCAAGGATTTCCGTGTCCAGCGTTCGGGCGGTTATGAGGGGATGGCGTTGCAGCCGGGTTCGGGTCTGCTTTGGGCGATGCTCGAAAAGCCGCTGCTGGCTGATGACGGCCAGCCCGAGGGCGATTTTCTGCGCGTGATGACCTTTGACACCGCCAAAGGCGACTGGACCGGCGACAGCTACCGTTTCAAACTGGCCGAGGGCGCGACGGCGATCGGGGATTTCAACTTCATCGACGAGACCCGGGCGCTGGTAATCGAACGTGACAATGGCGAAGGCGACGCCGCCCGCGCCTGCACTGAGGGCGCGGCGGATCAGTCGGCCTGCTATCCTTTGCCCGCGCGGGTCAAGCGCGTGGTATTGGTCGATACCGCCAGCACCGACGCCGAAGGTTATCTGCGCCGCATCGGTCATGTCGATCTGCTGGATATTGCTGACCCCGATGGCAAGGCTTTGCCCGGGCACAAGCCCGATGAGGGGAATTTCACCTTCCCCTTCTTTACCATCGAGGACGTGGCGCGGGTCGATGACAGCCACATCATGCTGGCCAACGACAACAACCTGCCATTTTCGGGCGGGCGCCAGATCGGGCAGGCGGCGGATAATGAATTCATCCTGCTGTCGGTACCCGAGTTGCTGGCGGCGAAATAAGGCACATGGTCAGGGGCTGGGGCCTTGCCCTTGCCCGGCCCAGGCGGCGCGTGTCGGGTCCCGGCTTGCGCCGCTTTTCGCGTTGCGGCTACAACTTCGGTCGGAACGGGGCTGATCGCCCATGTTCCGTGACATCATTGCGGAGGGGCGATCATGAAACTGGTTTCGATCTGTACGGCGGCGGGGCTGACCCTGCTGTCGCTAGGTGCTGCATGGGCCGAGCCACAGCCCGTCGAGCCCTCGGCTCTTTCGCGCGAGATCGGCGAAAGGGGCATCGCGCCGGTGCTTGAGCGGTTGCACGCCCTGCCGTCGCCGACCGCCGACGAGCGTTTTGCCATCGCCGGGCTGGAATTTCTGGGTGCCGTCGAAACCGCCTGGCACTGGCGTGAGACCTATGGCGTCCGCCCCCTTGGCCCGATGATTTTTGGTTTTTCCACCGATCTGCCCGAAGGGATGGAGCCGCAGCCGATGCCGCCTGAGGCTTTGGCCGATCTGACCGAACAGACGCTGGCCGCGATGGAACGCAGCCGCGCCGCGCTTGCCGGGATCGGCCCTGATGAAGACTTTGGTCTGGCCATCTCGATGCGCGATCTGTGGTTCGACATCAATGGCGACGGCAAACGCGCCGAGAGCGAGGGCGCGGCCGAGTTGCTGGACGGAGTCCTTTGGTCCGGCGTTACCGAATTCGATCAGGAAACGGGCGCGCCGATCGCTTCCGAACTTCCGGTGATCCGCTTTGATCGCGCCGATGCGGCCTGGCTGTCGGCCTATACGCATCTGGTTTCGGGCGGGGCAGAGCTGCTTTTGGCCTTTGATCCGACGCCGAGCCTGCAAAGGGTCTTTGCGATGCGCGAACGGATCGACAAAGCCCGGCTAAATGTAGATCCGGACGGAATGTTGCTGCCGCCCATGGCGGATGGCGCCATCGACCCTATTGCCGCGGCCTTCGACATGCTGCGCCGTCAGCCTGATGCCAAGCGTACCCGCGCCGCCCGTGCCCATTGGCAGCAAACCATTGCCGAGAACAGGCGTTTCTGGACGCTGGTCGGGCAGGAAAGCGACAATGCCGGAGAGTGGATTCCGAACGACCGTCAGGTCTCGGCCACGGGCATCGCCTTTCCGCCCGGTACGGGTGCGGCATGGCAGGCGGTCCTGGCCGACGGCGAGGCGCTGCTGAAGGGTGAGCGCAGCGTTATCTTCTGGCGCGCGCCGCTGGGGATCGACCTTGGCGCATGGCTGGAAAACCCCGCGCCGCTGCCGGTCGACGGGGTGATCCAGGGCTGGGCGCTGGCGGATTATTTCACCGACGCCCCGCCCGTCAGCCCGGAAAGCTTTGATCGTTTTGCGGACATGCTGACCGACACCGGGCCGTTCCTTGCCATGGTGATGCTGAACTGATTCTTACTTGACCAGTTCGCGGATGATCAGATCCAGCCCGGGGTTTCCGGTGCCCAGGGGGTTCTGGTTCAACAGCCGCTGACGGCGCTGGCGGGCCTCTGCGGCGTGCTCGCCTCGCGGCCAGGCCTGCAGATACTGGGCATAGGCATCGGCCGTGTTGATCTGGCGGGCGCGGCTCCAGGCGCGGTCCTCGCGCTCATCGCTCGACAGGGTCTCGCGTTCCTGTGCTGCGGCAAGGCGGGCCCGCGCATTCTCGGCATAGATCCCGTCGGGATAGCGATTGAGATAGGCGCGAAGGTTTCTGACCCCGCCGATCGCGCCGGTCTTTTGCCAATAAGCGCGGTCCTCTTGTTCGCGTGTCGAGGTTTGTGTCCCGGCCTGCGCGCGCATGGTCGCGATCTGGTCCGAGGTCAGATAGCCAGTCACCGGATAGCCGTTACGCTGTTGCCAGCCCCGGATGGCCGAGCGGGTGCGCGCGCCAAAGACGCCATCCGCGCCGCCTGTCGAATAGCCAAGGACGTTCAGCCGGCGCTGAATGGTGATACGTGCCGTGCGCGACAGGCCCAGCCGGTTCTCGGCCAGTTCCGCCTGTGACGCCTGACGCACCGGCTCGACCTCGCGCGGTTGCTGGATTTCAGGCGCACGCGGTTTCACCGGTTGCGGAGCAGGCGCCGGGGCGGGGGCGGGCTCTGGCGGGCGCAGCTCGGTCAGGCGGCGTTGCGCAGCCTCGGCAAATTCGCCCCGGGGGTAGCGGGAAAGATAGTTCTCATAAGCCTCGACCGTATTGGCTGCGGCGGCATCCGCCCATAGATCGCGGTCGCCCTGCGCCGCTTTCAGCGCATCAAGCCGCGCCTTGGCTGCGGCTGAGTAAATCCCGCTGGGGTACTGGCTAAGATAGCTGCGATAGGCATCGGCCGAATCCTCGGCTGCGGCCTTGGCCCACAGATCGCGGTCGGTCTCCAGCGGATCGCCCGAGGGGTCGGTAGCTGTGCTGGCCGGGACCAGCACCAGATCGGCATTGCCCCCCTCGGCGAGCGTCAGCCGGTCATCGGCGCGGATCACTGCGTCCACCGATGCTCCGGGCTGCAAAAGCGCCTCTGCCGCCGCGCTGGTCGCCGCTGGAGGACCCGAGATCACCGTCACCCCCTCGGGCGGGGTCAGGGGGCCGATGCCGCTCTCCAGACCGGTGGCGGGCTCCATCCCCGTCTCATCCGCGCCAAGCAGCAGCACCGCGCCGGGGCGGGCATGCTTTAGCAAATCCAGCACCATCGACAGCGGCACGCCCTGCGCCGCCGCGCCGATCAGATCAGGCTTGTTGGCATCGGTGCCCATATACCAGCTGTCGCTGCCGCCGTGCAGGAAATGCCCGTTCAGCAGCACGACCCTTGCACCGGGCGAATCGTCGGGCCGCAGCAGATCCGACAGCGCCTGCCGCACATCCTTGACCACCAGATCGGCCCCGGTGACGGTGCGAAATCCTGCTGCCTTCATTGCCTCGGATGCGGCTTTGGCGTCGGCATCGGCCAGCTTCGGCGCATTCTGGTAATTCGCATTGGCGATCACCACGCCACGGTTTTCGGCCCATGCCGGCCCTGCAGCGACCAGAGCAGCCAAAAGAAGCGACAGGTGACGCATGATGCTTTCCTTCCAAGACGATGCCTTCTGCCTATAAGCGCGGGGCAGGGAATTCGTTCCCGCGTTACTGGCCTGATAATGGTCCCGCAAGCATGCCATCGGGCGATGGGGGAGTGATTTCGGCAAAGCCCTGCCGATGGGGCGGAGCCGTCAGTAGATCGGAGGCGAGACGATCCAGATCACCTCGGTGGGTTCGTCGCCGGGGTTTTCCCACGCATAGGCCGCACCCTTGAACTGGAAACTGTCGCCGGGCCCAAGCTCGAACCGGCGCGCGTCGATTTTCAGGATCAGCCGGCCCGAGATCACGACGCCACCGTCCTCTTTCTCGCGCGCGGGGCGGATGCCCTCACTTTTTGAGTGGGGGGCAAAGACCGAACGGATCATTTCGAACCCCCCCATAAGACCGGGCGAGAGCAGCTCTTCTGACAGGCCGGTATCGACCGAGCCGATGCGGCTGCGGTCGGCGGCGCGCACGATCAGACCCTGTTCATCGGGTCCGCGGCTGGCCGAGCGGAAAAAGAAGCTGATGTTCAGGTCAAACAGCCGCGCGATCCGGCCCAGATCCTGAACCGAGGGCGTGGTCACGCCGCGCTCGACCTGGCTGAGCCAGCCGACCGAACGCTCAAGCGCGGCGGCGCAATCGACAATGGTCAGGCCGCGCGCCTTACGCAAAGCCCGGATGTCCTGTCCGATCCTGTCCATGGTTTATTGCTAAAAGACTGGTGGGTTGTTGACCAGATACTTGATCGAATATCTATCGTTCATCACATAAATGAAAAACAAGCATTGAAATTTCATATCATGCTGACAATCTGGCGCAAAGGATTCGCCCTGCGAGGACCCGCGCCATGCCCGATATTCCCAGCTCTGCCCGTGTCGTCATCATTGGGGGCGGTATTTCAGGCTGTTCGGTCGCCTATCATCTGGCCGAACGCGGCTGGACCGATATCGTGCTGCTTGAGCGCAGGCAGCTGACCTGCGGCACGACCTGGCATGCTGCCGGGCTGATTGGGCAGTTGCGCGCCAGCCGCAATATGACCCGTCTGGCGAAATATTCGGCCGATCTTTACCGCAGGCTTGAGGCAGAGACCGGGCTGGCCACCGGTTTTTCGCAACGCGGCTCGATCACCGTGGCCTTGACAGAGGCGCGGCGCGAAGAGCTTTTGCGTCAGGCCTCGATGGCCCGCGCCTTTGGGGTCGAGGTGAACGAGCTTTCACCTGTTGATATCAATGCTTTGTACCCGCACCTTGAGGTGTCGGACGTGGTATCCGGCGTTCATCTGCCCGGCGATGGGCAGGCAGATCCCGCAAATATTGCGCTGGCGCTTGCCAAGGGCGCACGTGCGCGTGGCGCCCGCATTATCGAGGGCGTCAAGGTAACCCGCGTTACCACCGACTGCGGCCGTGTGACCGGTGTCGATTGGCGGGCGGGGGACGAGCAGGGCCATATCGCCGCCACCCATGTCGTCAATTGCGGTGGCATGTGGGGCCGTGATCTTGCCGCGCAGAACGGCGTTACCTTGCCGCTGCATGCCTGCGAGCATTTCTATATCGTCACCGAGGCGATCCCCGGGCTTGAGCGCCTGCCGGTGCTGCGCGTTCCCGATGAATGCGCCTATTACAAAGAGGATGCGGGCAAGATCCTGCTGGGCGCGTTCGAACCAAAGGCCAAGCCCTGGGGCATGTCCGGCATCCCCGAGGATTTCTGCTTTGACCAGCTGCCCGAAGATCTCGACCATTTCGAACCGATTCTTGAAAAGGCCGTAGCTCGGATGCCGCTTTTGGCCGAAGCGGGGATCCATACTTTTTTCAACGGTCCCGAAAGCTTTACCCCCGACGACCGCTATTATCTGGGCGCGGCATCCGAGGTCGCGGGCTATTGGGTCGCGGCGGGTTATAATTCGATCGGCATCGTTTCGTCGGGCGGTGCGGGCATGGCGCTGGCGGCTTGGATGGATAAGGGCGAACCCCCCTTTGACCTGTGGGAGGTGGACATCCGTCGCGCCCAGCCCTTTCAGCGCAATCGCCGCTATCTGCGTGAACGGGTCAGCGAGACCTTGGGCCTGCTTTATGCCGATCATTACCCCTATCGGCAGGTCGAGACGGCGCGCGGGTTGCGCCGCTCACCCCTGCATGAACATCTGAAGGCGCGCGGCGCGGTCTTTGGCGAGGTCTCGGGGTGGGAGCGGGCGAACTGGTTCGCGCGCCCCGGAGAGCTGCGCGAATATCGTTATTCCTGGGGTCGCCAGAACTGGTTTCCCAATCAGCGGGATGAGCATATGGCGCTGCGCGAGGGCGTCGGGCTGATCGACATGTCCAGCTTTGGCAAGATCCGGGTCGAGGGTCGCGATGCGCTGGCGTTTTTGCAGCGGCTTTGCGGCAATGATCTGGACGTCGCGCCGGGCCGCATTGTCTATACGCAGATGCTGAACGCGCGGGGCTGTATCGAAAGCGATCTGACGGTGACGCGCCTGTCCGAAACGGCCTTTCTGCTGGTCGTGCCCGGGGCGACCCTGCAACGTGACCTTGCCTGGCTGCGTCGGCATCTGGGTGAGGCATGGGTGACGATCACCGATATGAGTGCGGCGGAGGCGGTGCTGCTGGTCATGGGGCCGCGCGCCCGTGCCCTTATGTCCCGCGTCTCGCCCGACGATTTTTCGGACGCTGCCCATCCCTTTGGCACTGCGCGTGAAATTGAGATCGGCCTTGGTCTCGCCCGCGCCCATCGCATCTCATATGTCGGTGAACTGGGTTGGGAAGTTTACGTCAGCGCCGATCAGGCCGCCCATGTCTTTGAAGAGCTGACCGACGCAGGCGAGGATCTGGGCCTGCGTCTTTGCGGGTTACATGCGATGGACAGCTGCCGGATCGAAAAAGCCTATCGCCATTTCGGTCACGACATCACTGACGAAGATCATGTGCTGGAGGCGGGACTGGGTTTTGCCGTCAAGACTGGCAAAGGCGATTTCATCGGGCGCGAGGCGGTTTTGCGCAAACGCGATGAGGGGTTGTCGCGCCGGCTTTTGCAGTTCTGCCTGTGCGACCCCGAGCCGCTGTTGTTCCATAATGAGCCGATCCTGCGCAACGGGCGTATCGTCGGGCAACTGACCTCGGGGGCTTATGGTCATGCGCTTGGCGCGGCGGTCGGCCTTGGCTATGTGCCCTGCTGCGGGGATGAAAGCGTGGCAGAGCTGCTTGGCTCGGTTTGGCAGATCGAGGTTGCGGGCCGCCCGGTCACCGCCAGGGCCAGCCTTAAGCCGCTATACGACCCGACGGGCGCGCGAATGATCTAGGCGGTGCCGAGCCTGCCCCTGTTTGCTGCCTCAGTGGCGGAATCACGCCGATTGCGAACGCGCACCCCCCTATTTTGGGGAATAGCGAGATGCGCGAACAACTGGCAGAGATGATCCTGCCTGCTCAGGTCGTGTCATTTACACGAGCAAACCGGCGGGACGCTATTTTAGATAGTCATTGCCGTAATGAGTGTCGGCCTTTGGTGCCGAATGTGATGAAATGGCATGCGTGGGTTGTACCCCGACCCGCGCATGCCATATCTTCATCTGTTATGTTCCTGGCTTCGGAGATGGCTCGAATGCATCACCCGCCCGCGCCGCGTCCCAGCAGAAGATCCGTTATTCTTTCCGGTGCTGCGGCAGCTCTTTTGCCCGGATCGCCGCTGCGCGCATCCGAAAACCGGCCGATGCTGACCATCACCGAACCTGCCGGCAAGGTGCGAGAGCTTTCCGAACAGGATATTGCCGATCTGGCCTGGCATGAGATTGCGACCCGAACGCGCTGGACAGACGGCGTCCAGACCTTTCGGGGTCCCCGGTTAAAGGACGTGCTGACCCAGGGCGGCATGACCCGTTCGGACCTGATCAGCCGCAACCTGCTGATGAAGGCGCTGAACGATTTTGGCATTGTGGTTCCTGCCAGCGACGCCTGGGATTACAACCTCATCATCGCGCGCGAGATGAATGGCAAGCTGATGCGGGTGCGCGACAAGGGCCCGTTGTGGCTGATCTATCCCCGCGACCAGTACCTCGAGCTGCAAAACGCCGTCGTTGACGAACGCTGGATCTGGCAACTGTCCGAGATCATCGTGCTGTGATGCGCCTGCGCGGTTCCCATTTCGCGCTGGTGACCATTGCAAGCTTCGTGGTGCTGTTCATCTATTCTCTGACGCAGATCGTCAATATCGACCGCGCATTCCGCAGCGAGATCACCGAAGGCAACATGTGGGTCGCGACTCAGGCGGACCGCGAGGCCCAGAACATGTTGGTCACCCTCTATCGCTATGGGCTGAAAGCCGACTACGACGAGGTGATGCTGCGGTTTGACATTCTCTACAGCCGCATCGCGCTGATGACCGACAGGCCGCAGTTCGAATATTTCCGTTCCATCGGTGCGGGCCCGCAGGTGACCGAGGTCAAGGCGATGCTGGACGACATCGACGCGGTCATCTCGGCCAGCGACTTTGACCTTGCGGAGATCGGGACACTGATTCCGCGTTTCTCCGCGCTGTCGTCGATCCTGCGCGACATCACCAATGCCCTGGTCCTGAAAGAGCGGATCGAGCGTCAGGCCCGCCGGGAATCCCTGCAGCGTATGTTTCAACTGCTAAGCTTCGCTGCGCTTGGCACCTTTGTTTCGGGCGTGGTCATGGCCGGCCTGTTGTGGCGCAACATGCGGCGATCAATACGTGCGCAACAGGAATTGCAGGCCCATCGCGCAGAGCTGGAAAAAAACCGTCATCGCCCGCACCTTCGAGCTGCAAGAGGCGCTGGAGGTCGAGCGCCGCGCCAAGGACGTCTATCGCAGCTTTATCGTCACCGTCTCGCACCAGTTCCGCACCCCGGTGTCGATCATTCACATGATCGCGCAGCGCCAGTTGCGTGACGATTCGGCGCCGCTTTCGGATGCGCTGCGGCGCAAGTTCAGCCGTATCCTTGACGCAGCCGAGCGGCTTGAGCGGTTGCTGAGCAGCTTTCTTGCCTCGGCCAGTGTCGAGGGCAAGGACATCTCGCTGTCCCGCCGCCTGATAGATTTCAACGAAATCGCCGCAGTTGCTGCCGATCAGATCCGGCAGGCGAACCCTGCGCGCCGGATTGAGGTATCGCTGGCCGAAACGGCGCTGCTGATTGACGCCGACCCGGTGCTGCTTGAACAAGCGGTGCTGAACCTGCTGTCAAACGCGATCAAATACTCTGAAGCCCCCGCTCCGGTCCGGCTTGAGACATCGTGCAGGAACGGCCGCGTTCTGTGCCGGGTGAAAGACAGCGGCGTCGGTATCCCGCACGAGGCGCAGGCGGTCGTGTTCGACAAGTTTTACCGTGCGCCAAATGTGCATCGCCTGCCCGGAGTCGGGGTTGGCCTTAGTCTTGTGCGTGATATAGTCTCGCTACACGGTGGCGAAGTAACCTTTACTTCGCAGGTGGGCGAGGGGTCCGAGTTCATCATTGCCGTGCCTGCTGCGGGGGGTCAGGCGGATGGGGCGGAGTCGCATACCAGCGACCATTCTTTGTGTCGAGGATGAAGAGTTCCTCCTTGAGGAATTGCAAGAAGAGCTGTCGTCCAAAGGGCATAACGTCCTGACAGCGACGAACAGCGACGAGGCCGAGGCGATTCTGGCCGAGTACCGTCCCGACATTGTCCTATGCGATGTGATGCTGCCCGGGCGCAGCGGGTTTGAGCTTTTGAACGACCTGCGCGACGGTGACAGACTGGCCGAAACGACGGCTTTCATCTTTCTGACCGCACTGTCGGACCGCGAACCTCATCTGGAGGGGCTGCGTGCCGGGGCGGTCGATTACCTGACCAAGCCGGTCGATCTGGATCTGCTGCATCTCAAGATCGAGAATACGCTGGCCTTTGCCCATCGCCTGCGCGAAGGCATGGTGCCGCTGGGTGAACCTCTGGACGTTCACCTGTCACGGCGCGAAGAGCAGGTGCTGTCGCTTTTGGGGCAGGGCGCGCGAACCGGAGCCATCGCCGCGCGGCTTGAGATTTCCGAACACACGGTCAGCCATTACATCAAAGAGCTGTACCGCAAGCTTGGGATCAACAACCGCGCCGATGCCGCCCGGATCGCTATTTCGCTGGGGCTTAGCGCGACAAACAGAACTTAGCCCCAGCCCCTGCAGTTATAGCGCCCCAAGTTCGTGCATGTGACGGGACAGGCCCGGCGTCAGCGGAAACAGGGCTGCTTGCACGGAGTGATAGATGTCGGGCTTACCCTTGAACTGGGTCATTGCCGGACGGTCGTTTCCATCAAGCTCGGGGAACCAGCCGCCGCGGCGGTGGTCGATCAGCTTTTCATCGGCAAAGCGCCACAGGCGGCGATACCAAAGCTCATCTTCGGGGCGCGGGTCCAGCTTGATCAGCATGGAAAGCGCCCCGATCGCCTCGGTCACCGGCCACCAGTAGCGCGCGTCAATCGCCACCTTCCCGTCAAGGTCCAGCGTATAGACCATACCGCCCCGCGCCTTATCCCAGGCATCGGACAGCGCGCGGGCGATCAGGCGGCGGGCGCGTTCAGGCGCGTCACCCTGAGGCCGGCCCGAAAGATCCCACCATTGCAGCAACAGCCGCCCGAATTCGCAGGAATGGCCAGGGGTCGTGCCTGAAGGGCGAAACATCGGGTCGCCCGCATAATCGGGATCGACCAGCCATGATGCGGTGTAGTGTTCGGGGATGCGCCAGCCATGCGTCGCGGCCATCCGCTGGGTGAACATCTCAAGGATGCGGCCGGCGCGGGCAAGGGGCTGTGCATCATTTGTGGCCTCATGGGCGGCCAGCAGCGCCTCGACCCCGTGCATATTGGCGTTCATGCCGCGATAGCTGGAAAACGGCGTCCAGTCGCGATTCCATTCGTCGCAGAACAGGCCGGGGTCCTCTTCCCAGAAGTGCTGCTCAAGTACCTCGCTGACGTCCTCATACAGCCTTCTCGCATCGGGATGACCGACCTCCAGCGCGCTTGAGGCAGCAAGCAGCACAAAGACATGTCCATAGGCCAGCTTGCGCCCGTCGGCGACGGCATCGTCCTTGACCCCCCAGACATAGCCGCCATGGACGGGGTCGCGGTGATGGGACCACAGATAGCGCATGCCCTGATCGACGATCTTGTCTGCGCCGGGTTGGCCCAGCCGCATCCCCAATGCGTAAGAGTGGATCAGCCTTGTTGTCGTATGCAGCTCTTGCAGCCGGTCGGGCAGGGGGCGGCCGTCAAGATCAAGGGTAAAGAACCCGCCTTTGGGGTTCACGCTGGCGTCAAAGAACTGAAACTGCCGCCGCGCATCGGCCAGCAGCCAGTCGCGATGGCGCGGGTCCTTTAGCCACGGGGATTGGTCGGTGTCGTCCTGCGGCAGGGCGTTGGCGGGCATGTCGGTCCTTGTCATCTCTGTGGGGCATTCGGGAATGAGGCAGCGTCCGTTACGGCGCGATCCGTTTTTCTGTTTTTGGGTCGAAGGCGATGGCTTTTTCCATGTTGGCGGCGAAGTCGAAGCTTTGTCCCGGTCGGACCAGCGCATCGGCGCGCATCCGTGCGACGACCTCTTTGCCGCCCAGGACCATGGTGACAAATGTGTCCGAACCCGCCGGCTCGGTCACGCTGACGCGGTTGGTCAGGGTCTGGATGTTCGCGGACTGCCGGTCGGCGCCTTCGGGATCGGTCATCGCCTCGGGGCGGATGCCCAGCAGGATCTCGCGACCGTCCCATTCAGCAAGGTTCGGCTGGCTGAAGCGCAAAAGAACCTCATTGCCATCAGCGTCGGTGATTTTCGCATGGGGAACGTCTTCGCGCATCACCACATGCGCCGGGATGATATTCATCGCCGGAGACCCCATGAAGGTCGCCACAAAGACATTGGCGGGCGTGTCATAGATCTCTTTCGGCGTGCCGAGCTGCTGGACATAACCCTGATACATCACCGCGATCCGGGTCGAGAGCGTCATCGCCTCGATCTGGTCATGGGTCACATAGACGATGGTCGTCTTCAGCTTCTGGTGCAGCTTCTTGATCTCGGTGCGCATGTCGACGCGCAGCTTGGCGTCCAGGTTCGACAAAGGCTCGTCGAACAGGAACACATCGGGGTCGCGCACCAGCGCCCGGCCCATGGCGACGCGCTGACGCTGGCCGCCCGAAAGCTGGCCCGGCTTGCGGTCAAGCAGGTGGTCGATCTGCAAAAGCCTGGCGACCTCGGCCAGCGCCTTTTCCCGCTCGGCCCTGGGGGTGCCGTGCATTTCAAGACCGAAGGTGATGTTCTGGCCAACCGTCATGTTGGGGTAAAGCGCATAGCTTTGGAACACCATGGCGATGTTGCGTTTCGACGGGTGAACGCCGTTCATCACCCGGCCCTTGATGCTGATTTCGCCTGAGGTGATGTCCTCAAGCCCGGCGATCATGTTCAGCAGCGTGGATTTGCCGCAGCCCGAGGGGCCGACCAGCACGAGGAATTCGCCCTCTTCGACGCTGATGTCGATATCGTGCAGGATCTCGACCGAGCCATAGGATTTGGTGGTATTGCGGATTTCCAGAAAGCCCATGGCTCTTATCCCTTGACTGAACCGGCCATCAGGCCACGCACGAAATAGCGCCCCGCCACTACATAGACGGCCAGCGTCGGCAGGGCCGCGAGGATCGCGGCGGCGAAATGGACGTTGTATTCCTTAACCCCGGTCGAGGATTGCACGAGGTTGTTGAGCGCCACTGTCATCGGCTGCGAGGTGCCCCCGAATGAGGCGCCGAACAGAAAGTCGTTCCAGATATTGGTGAATTGCCAGATCACCGAAACCACCGCGATCGGGCCGGAAACGGGCAGCAGAATACGCCAGAAGATGCGGAAAAACCCTGCCCCGTCGATCATCGCCGCGCGCACAAGCTCGGTCGGGAAGGCGGCGTAATAGTTACGGAAATACAGCGTGGTAAAGCCGATGCCGTAGACCACATGGACAAGGACAAGCCCCGGGATGCTGCCTGCAAGTCCCAGCTTGCCAAGGATCAGCGCCATCGGGATCAGCACGATCTGGAACGGGATAAAGCAGGAAAACAGCATCAGCCCAAAGACCCAGTCCGCACCGCGAAAGCGCCATTTGGTCAGAATATAGCCGTTCAGCGCCCCGACGATGGTCGAGATGGACACGGCAGGCACCACCATCAGGATCGAGTTCAGAAAATAGGGCTTAAGGCCGGTCGGCTGCACCCCGATCTGGGCGCTGGACCAGGCCGCGCGCCATGGCTCAAGCGTCCAGGCCCTGGGCAGGGCCATCATGTTCCCGCCGGTGATCTCGGGCAGGGGTTTGACCGAGTTGACGCCCATGACGTAAAGCGGCAGCAGGTAGAACAGCGCAAAAAGCACCAGCACCAGATACAGAAACACCCGTGCCGTGCGGCCGGTCGAGACGGCAGTCTCGTGGCGGATCGCGGACATCAGCGTTTCTCCCTTAGTTCGGCATAAAGATAGGGCACCATGATCGCTGCGATGGTCATCAGCATGATCACCGCCGAGGCTGCGCCCACGCCCATCTGGTTGCGGGTGAAGGTATAGGAGTACATGAATGTCGCCGGCATCTCGGTCGCTCGGCCGGGACCTCCGCCCGTCAGTGCCACGACCAGGTCGTAGCTTTTGATCGCAAGGTGGCTGAGGATCACGAAGGCCGACAGGAATGCGGGCCGCAAAAGCGGAATGACGATGCGCCGGTAAAGCTGCCAGTTCGAGGCGCCGTCGATCTGGGCGGCCTTCAGGATCTCATTGTCGATCCCGCGCAGCCCGGCCAGAAACATCGCCATGACAAAGCCCGAGGTCTGCCAGACCGCCGCAATGACGATGCAATAGATCGCCATGTTGCTGTTCTTGATCCAGCCAAAGCTGAAGCTTTCCCAGCCCCACAGGTGCATGACATGTTCAAGCCCGATCCCGGGGTCGAGGAACCATTTCCAGGCCGTCCCGGTGACGATGAAAGACAGCGCCATCGGATAAAGATAGATCGGGCGCAACATCCCCTCGCCCCGGATCTTCTGATCCAGAAAGATCGCCAGAGCGAGGCCGATCGCCGTGCAGATCACGATGTAAAGCGATGCAAAAACGGCGATGTTTTTCAGCGCGATATGCCAGTGCTGAAGCTTGAACAGCCGGACATAGTTATCCAGCCCGATAAAGGACCAGTTCGGCAGCATCTTTGACCCGGTAAACGACAGCAGCACCGTGAAAAGGATAAACCCGTAAACAAAGATCAGGGTCGTGGCAAAGGACGGGGCCAGCACCAGCCGGGGAAGCCAGTCCTGCAAGCGGGTGCGGAAATCCGCAGAAGTCGGCGGAGACATGCCATTCCTCCTGCCGCGCTTGGCTGGCGCGGTCGTGTTCCTGTCGGTGTTGGAATGCGCCTTGAACCGGGCGCGCGAAGGGAAGGCGGCGCACCGCCTTCCGTCCATGGATGGTGTTTACTGGGCAGCGGCGACCGCGTCGGCCAAAGCCTTTGCAGCGGTTGCGCCATCGGCATATTCGCCGTTCAGCGCGGCGGTGATGACGTCATAGGTGGCGTTTTTCACCGCGGTCGGCGCGCCATGGCCATGCGCCATCGAGCCAAACAGCGTGCCATTCGCGCTGGCTTCGGCCAGATCCTTCATGCCCTTTTTGCCGCAATCGTCGAAATCGGTGTCAGGCACGTCGGTACGGGCAGGGACCGAGCCCTTGACGGTGTTGAAAGCCGCCTGGAATGCAGGGCTTTCTATGGCCGAAGCCATGGCCTTTTGCGCCTCAAGCTCGCCCTCGCTCTTGACGTTGAACATGGCGAACTGGTCCGAATTGAAGGTGACCGAACCCTGTGTACCGGGGAAGCGGGTGCAGACGAAATCGGTGCCCGGCACCTTGCCGGCTTTCAGAAATTCCCCCTTGGCCCAGTCGCCCATGAATTGCATCCCGGCCTCGCCATTGATGACCATGGCAGAGGCCAGGTTCCAGTCGCGGCCCGAAAAGTTGTCATCCATATAGCCGCGCAGCTTGATCAGCCGGTCAAAGGCCGACGCCATTTTGGCGCCGCCAAGCGCCTCGGGGTCCAGATCGACAAAGGCCGCCTTGTAGAACTCGGGTCCTTCGGCCAGCAGCAGCGCATCAAAGATAGTGGCATCCTGCCAGGGCTGACCGCCATGCGCGACGGGGGTGATCCCGTTTTCCTTCATCTTGTCCAGAACGGCGACCAGTTCATCCCACGAGGTCGGCTCGCCCAGGCCGGTCGCCTCCAGTGCGGGTTTGCTGATCCAGACCCAGTTCGTCGAATGCACGTTCACCGGGGCGGCAATCCAGTGGCCGTCGTATTTCGAGAAACGCTGCAGCGCCTCGGGGATCACTTTGTCCCAGCCTTCGGCGGCAGCAACTTCGTCGAGGTTGCCAAGCGCGCCCTCGGCCGCCCAGTCCTGAATGTCAAAGCCCAGCATCTGCACCGCGGTCGGCGGATCACCGGCGGTTACACGGGCGCGCAGCGCGGTCATCGCGGCCTCGCCCCCGCCGCCCGCAACAGGCATATCCACCCACCCAATGCCCTTGGCAGCCAGATCTTCCTTGAGCACGTTCAGCGCCGCAGCCTCACCACCCGCAGTCCACCAGTGCAAAACCTCGACATCCTCAGCCATGACCGGCGTGGCCAGGCCCGCCATGACCGCGATCGGGGCGACGCCCCGAAGCATTTGCTTGAGCATGATTACCTCCCTTGACCGGAAGTTCCGGTGCAAAATTTTTAACGTTTTAAATTATTGCGAGTCAAGCACTCCTCATGCGTGACGTCATCGGCAAAGCCCTGCTATCATGACCCTCTGTCGCGCCAGAGGGCGGATGCGGCATTGCAGGCAAGGGGTAAAGGGCGCAGATGGAGGACGCCCGCCCGGGCAAGGAGGAACACAATGACGGGAAAGGACGTGCGGCCCAGACCGACCCTGCGCACCATCGCCAGCCATCTGGGCGTGTCGCTGGGAACGGTATCGCGCGCCCTGTCAGACGATCCCCTGATCGCGCGCGAAACACGGGAAAAGGTGCGGGCCACGGCCGAGCAGCTGGGCTATACGCCCGACCGGGCCGCGCGCAGCCTGCGCACCGGGCGGACGGGCACGATCATTCTGGTCCTGAACCCGCATGATGAGGTTCTGGGTTTCAGCACCTCGATCATCCGGGGCATCACCCGCGCGCTGCACGGTACCTCGTATCACCTGTTGGTGCTGCCCGATTTCGAGGGCCAGCGCGACGGGCTGATTCGCAAGATCGTGCGCAACCGTCTTGCCGACGGGGTGATTTTTTCGCGTACCGAGCCGCAGGACATCCGGGTGCGCTATCTGACCGAGATCCGCTTTCCCTTTGTCAGCCATGGCCGGACCGAGCTGCCCTTTGTCCATCCCTTTGTCGATTTCGACAATCACGAATTCGCCCGCTGCGCGGCGCTGTCGCTTCTTGAGGCAGGGGCGCGGCGTCCCGCAATCTTGTTGCCTGATCCGCGCTTTACCTTTGGCGGCCATCTGCTCGAAGGGTTTCGGGTGGCGACTGGCACGGCGGGGCGGGTGCTGCCGGGGGTCACGCTGGATACCGAGGGCGGGGCCTTTGCGGCGGTGATCGGCAAGATCCTGCGCGGCCCTGATCCGCCGGATGGGCTGGTCCTGCCGGGCGAGATTTCGGGTCTTGCCGCCATGGCCGCGATCCATGATGCGGGGCTGCGGCCGGGGCAGGATGTGCATCTGGCGGTGAAACAGACTTCGGGCGTTTTTGACATGATCCGCCCGCGAATCAGCAGCTTTTACGAAGATCTGGTCGAGACAGGCTATCTGATGGCAGGTTTCCTTTTGCGCCGCATCGAGGGCGAAGAGCCCGAAAAGCTGCGCCATGTCCAGTCGGTACGCGTTGAAAGGCAGATGGCCCCGCTGCCCCAGAACGGCGGGCCGGCGCTGCCCTGACCCAGATCCTGTTTGTCCCATGCGCCCGGCCTGCTAGGCTGGATCAAAGGCGTCCCCAGGGCGGAGGGAGGACCCGCCATGACCAGAGCCCGCATGCTTTACGCCGTGATTGCGCTCGCGCTTCTGGCGCTGGCGGGGTTTGGTGTCTGGATGGCCAGCCTGCCCGGCACCCCATCCGCGCTGACCGCCACGCCGGTGCCACAGGCCGAGGTCGACGCGCTGCTGACGACGCTAGAGCCCCGTCGCGCCCGGCCCGTCATCGCCGTACCGGGGCTGAATGCAGGGACCGAGACTACCGATTACCTGCTGCCTGCAAGCATCCTGCGCCGCGCCGATGTGGCTGAGGTTCGCCTGCTTGCCGCCGCCCCCGGTCCGGTACAGCTATATCCGGCGTTGCGGGTTCAACCGGACGCGACCTTTGCCGGGTTTGACGCCGCATATCCTGGCGGTGCGGATTATGTGATCGTCCCTGCCATGCGTGTTGATGACGACCCCGCAATTCTGGACTGGCTGCGCCAACAGGCCAGAAAGGGGGCGACAATCATCGGCGTCTGTGCGGGGGCTAAGGTGGTTGCGGCGGCGGGTCTGCTGAATGGTCGAAGGGCCACTACGCATTGGTATTA
The DNA here is from genome assembly GCF_000185925.1 of Paracoccus sp. TRP. Classification (NCBI taxonomy): domain Bacteria; kingdom Pseudomonadati; phylum Pseudomonadota; class Alphaproteobacteria; order Rhodobacterales; family Paracoccaceae; genus Paracoccus; species Paracoccus sp. TRP. Next base: position 77,189 of record NZ_AEPN01000019.1, read on the forward strand.
TCTGGACACGCTGTTGTCGCGCAGCCCGACCATTCAATATGTGCCGGATCGCAGGATGGTTGCTGATCGGGGCGTGGTGACGACGACCGGAATTACTGCCTCGGTGCCGACGGCGCTGGCCATGGTGCAGGCGATTGCCGGTTCCGGGCGGGCCGATGCCTTAGCGCGCGAGCTTGGTGTGCTGCCGTGGGATGCCCGCCATGCAAGCGGCGCGTTTCAACTGACCCGGCCTTTTGCCACAACGGTTCTGAAAAACCGCCTGTCCCTGTGGCGGCGGGAAAGCCTTGGGCTGCGGCTGACCCCGGGTATGGATGAGCTGGCCTTGGCGTTTGCCGCCGATATCTGGTCGCGCACATATCTGTCGCGCGTCCAAAGCTATGCAAAGACCACCGATCCGGTGCCGACCCGGGGTGGTATCCGGGTCATTCCCGATCTTGCCGCCCCTGACTGGCCGCAACAGAGCCGCATCACCTTGCCAAAGGGACCGCCCCTGCAAGCTCTTGACCTGGCACTGGAGGCGGTTCTGGCGCGTTATGACAAAGCGACCGCCGACATTGTCGCCATGCAGCTGGAATATCCCCGATGGGACAGTGACCTGCTTAGCCGTTAAACGAAAGGAAGAACCGATGCCCAGCACCATCCGCCTGCACCGTGTGATCGCGGCCAGCCCCGACAAGATCTATCGCGCCTTTACCGAGCCGGATGCCATCGCAAGCTGGCTGCCGCCCTATGGTTTTCTTTGCACCGTGCATGAACTGGATGCACGGGTCGACGGGCGGCACCGGATGTCGTTTCGCAACTTTACCACCGGTCAAAGCCATTCCTTTGGCGGCACCTATCTTGAACTCGTTCCGGGCGAGAGACTGGTCTATACTGACGGTTTCGACGACCCGGCCATGCCGGGGGAAATGCGGGTAACGGTGGTGCTGACGCCGGTCACCGTCGGGACCGAGATGCATGTGGAACAAGACGGTGTTCCCGACCTGATCCCTGCCGAGGCCTGTTATCTGGGCTGGCAGGATTCGCTGCACAAGCTCAAGCGGCTGGTCGAGCCAGAGATCAACCAGTAACAGGCGGGATGGCGACCGCCGTAAAGCGGCCGCCCCTGGTTGCGCCGGTCAGCCGATCTTGCCGCCGCCCTGTTTGCTGATGGCGACAACTGCCGGGCGGACCGGCATGTCATCGCGGAAATCCGGCCAGCGGGTCGAGAGGTCCTCGTAATAGGACGGGCGGCCGTGACCCTCCCAATCCTCGCCGCCGTCGCCGGGGTGCTGGACCGCGACAAAGAAGGTCGTCAGATCGGGCGTCGGGCAGGGGCCGCAAAGCTCGGCCCCGACGGGCACGCGATAGAACAGCCGCGAGGTGCCGCGCGCCGGTCCGTCAACATCCACCGCCCACAGACCGTCGGTGCGCCCGGTGTCCGAGGGCGAGTTGCCATCGGTGGAAACCCACAGCCGCCCCTCGGCATCGACGGCGCAGTTGTCGGGCATGCCGAACCAGCCGTTTTCGGTCGTCGCGGTCGAGAAGGTGGCGCCGACCTCGGCAATCGAAGGGTCGCCGCATTTCACCACGATCTCCCACCGACCCTTGGTCGCAGCCAGATCGCCGCCATCCTCGATGATCTCGATGATATGGCCAAAGGCATTCTCGGCGCGGGGGTTGGCGGCGTTTACCTCTTTGCGCTTGGTGTTGTTGGTCAGCATGACATAGGCGCGACCGGTTTCGGGATTGGGCTGGATATCCTCGGGGCGGTCCATCGGGGTTGCGCCCAGCAGGTCGGCGGCACGGCGGGTCTCGATCAGCACATCGGCCTGGCTTTCAAAGCCGTTCCCGGCGGTCAACGGCCCCTCGCCATAGGTCAGAGGCAGCCACTCAAGCGAGCCATCCTCGTGGAAACGGGCGACATACAGCGTGCCCTCATCCAGCAGGTCCATATTGGCGGCGCGGTCATCGGGGTTATAGCGGCCGCTGGTCACGAACTTGTAGACATAGTCGAATCGCTCATCATCGCCGAGATAGAAGACAACGCGCCCATCAGGGGCCAGCGCGCTTTCCGCCCCCTCGTGCTTGAAACGGCCAAGCGCCGTGCGTTTCCTGGGCACCGAATTCGGGTCCATCACATCGACTTCGACGATCCAGCCAAAGCGGTTGGGCTCGTTTGGTTCTTTCGAGATGTCGAAACGGTCATGGAACTTGCCCCAGGCATAGCTTTCCTCGGGGATGCCCATACGTTCATAGTTGCGGGCCTCGGCGTGACCTTCGGGCAGGGCGCCCATGAAATAGCCGTGGATGTTCTCTTCGGCCATGATGTAGGTGCCCCAGGGCGTGACACCGCCGGCACAGTTGTTGATCGTGCCAAGCACCTTGGTGCCGGTCGGATCAGCAACGGTCTGCAGGCGTGGATGGCCGGCGGCGGGGCCACTGATCTGCATCGGAGTCTTGGCGGTGATGCGGCGGTTCAGCGCGCCTTCCAGCACCGGCTGCCATTTGCCGTCCACGCGGCGGATCTCGATAATGGTGCCGCCATGGGCTGCCATTTCGATATTCACCCGATCCTCGGTGGCATCGGCAACCGAGATCTCGCCATCCTTGAGGGTGACGATACCGGGGAACATCAGATGTTCATTGGTGTATTCGTGGTTGACGACCAACAGGCCGCGGTCATCGGCACCCTCAAGCGGGATGAAGCCGACGAAGTCGTTGTTATAGCCGAACTGGCGTTCCTGCGCTGCCTCGGACTGGTTCTTGGGATCGAATTCGGGCGCATCGGCAAAAACCTTGTCGCCCCAGCGCAGCAGGACATCGGCGTCATAGCCCTGGGCAACGTGGTGATTGGCATCGACTCCGGCCTCGACCTCGGGGAAGTCAAAGGCCGAGCCTTCGACCGTGCCTTCGGCGCGCGCCTCATCGGCGGCCAGCAGGGCCAGGGGGCTTACGGTCGCCGAAATGGCCGTGGCGGCAAGCGAGCCACGCAGAAAGCCGCGACGCGAAAAGCGGGCTGCGATGATCTCGCCCATGGTCGGGTTGGCGGTGGGGTTATGGCCGGGGCCGTCGGCTTCCTCCAGCTGGCTGGTGCGGAATAGGTGACGGGAAGGCTTTTGCTCGGTCATCAGACGCTCCTGGCTGCTTGGGCGGCCCAAAGGGCGGGGCCGCTTTCGGCGCCCCCTTTAGCCCGCCAGCATGACCGAAAGGTGACAGTGCCACGTTTCAGCAGAACCGTCAGCCACGGGGCGTCACGCCGCCGGGGTCACCGGATCGGCGCGGCTGACCGACAGGATCGTCATTTCGCGCGTCTCGCCCGCGCGGGTATCCCACGAGAACTGCGCGCCCGCCTTCAGCCCGATCAGCGCGACGCCAATCGGGGTCAGGACTGAGGCACGCCCCTGGGCGATATCGGCATCCTCGGGCCAGGTCAGGACAACGGTCTGATCGCGGCCCATGGTTTCATCGCGAAAGGTAACACTGCTGCCGATTGCCGCCACATCCTCGGGCAGGCGCTCAAGCGGCAGGACCTTGGCACGCGACAGCTCGGTCAGCAGCCGGTCGGCGAGGTCCGGGTTGCGCGCCATTGCGGCCTCGGCCAGCCGCTCGAGCCGCTCCAGCGTTTCGCTGGCGATGATAACCGGCGGGTGAGAGGTTCTGGTCATGTTTCGTCCTCGATTGATTGTCATGCACAGGGATCGCCCGGTCATGGCCGGCCGAAGATCAGGATGGGTGGGATCGGAAAGCCCCCGGGGCGAGAGATCAGCGCAAACGCCGCTCTGCCGGGGGCAGAGAGCGGAATAGCAGCACACCGGCGTAATACCGGGCCTGAGATGACGGCGCGCAGAACAACATCATTCCAGCCTATCCATGAAAATCCGCAGAGTCGAGACCGTCCCGTCCATGTGGATGGCCGGGATGCCCCTTGTTGCGCCGCCTGCCGGCAGCAAAATGCCGATAACGCTAACAAGAATGGCAGCCCCCGGCCGATATACGTTCAACCAGTTGAAAAAACGTTTATATTGCTGCTGGATACTGCCCGACCGACTCGCCCACCCCCGGAGCATCATGCATTCGTCCCAAATCGCCCGCCGCACTCTTTTGCAGGCCGCTCTAGGAGGCGGCGCCTTCTTTCTATTGCCACAGCTCGCCCGTGCGGCCGATGGGGCCGACGGCGGTGAGCCCGTCCCTTTTTCGTTTGAGTGGCTGACCGGGCAGGCGCGCGAGCTTGCCGAACACGACTATCAGCCTCCGGTGGTCGAAGAGGCGGATATCCTTGAAGAGGTCGATTACGACCGCCACAACGAGATCCGCTTTCGCAAAGAGCGGGCGTTGTGGGGCGACAAGCCCAGCCCTTCGCAGGTGCGTTTTTTCTTTCCCGGCCGCTATTTCAAACAGCCCGTCCGCCTTCATACGGTCGAGGACGGTATGGCCCGCGAAATCCCCTTCTCGGTCGATTTCTTTGACATCCCCGAGGACAACCCCGCCAGGCGACTGGTCCGTACCGAAGGGTTTGCCGGGTTCAGCGCCATGGACGCCAAGACCGGGATCGACTGGATGGCGTTCCTTGGCGCGTCCTATTGGCGAACCTCGGGCTATAGCGGGCAATTCGGCCTTTCGGCGCGGGGGCTGGCGATCGACACCGCTATTGCCGGCGGCCCCGAGGAATTTCCCATGTTTACCCAGTTCTGGCTTGAGCCCGAGAACGAAAACGGCCTGACCGCCTATGCGCTGCTTGACAGTCCGCGTGCCACCGGGGCCTATCGCATCGTTTCGCGCCGGGGCGACGGGGTGGTGCAGGACGTGACCGCCCGCATCTTTATGCGCGACACGGTTGAACGTCTGGGCCTTGCGCCGCTGACCTCGATGTTTTGGTTTGCCAAGAATACCCCCCATGTCTCGCCCGACTGGCGGCCAGAGGTACATGATTCAGACGGGCTGGAAATTCTGACGGGCAGCGGAGAGCGCATCTGGCGGCCGTTGAACAACCCGCCCCATACGATGGTGAACACGTTCAGCGCGCCCTCGGTCAAAGGGTTTGGCCTGATGCAGCGCGAAAGGGATTTTGAGCAATATCAGGATGATGGCGTATTCTACGACCGTCGCGCCGGCGCCTGGGTCGTGCCGGGGCAGGATTGGGGTCAGGGCACCGTCACCTTGGTCGAGATCAGCACCGATGATGAGATTCACGACAATATCGTCGCCTTCTGGCAGCCCGCCGGGGCGGTCAAACCGGGCGACAGTCATGAGCTTAGTTATACCCTGTCCTGGCTCAAGGACAGCCCGCTGACCGGCAGCACCGGCCAGTTCACCGCCGTCCGACTGGGCGCGGGGGGCGTGCCGGGACAACCGCGCCCGCAGGATACGGTTAAAATTGTCTGCGATTTTACTCCTCATGACCTTGGGGCGGGCGACAAGCCCTATTTCAACATCACCAGCTCGCGCGGGGTGGTTTCGAATGATGCGGTCTATCCCATCGTTGGCCAGTCGGCCTGGCGGGCCATGTTCGATCTGGGCTTTGGCGGCCCGGAAGAGCTGGTCGGGCGCGACGACAGCCCCATCGACCTGCGCGCCTTTGTGGCCAAGGGGGATGAGGCGGTGACCGAGACTTTGCTGTTGCAGCTATTCCCCACGCAACTGCGCGCCATGCTGGCCCGCAAGCCGTAACGCACAGAGTCGGCCCCCGGATTCGCGGTCAATCCTGTGAGCCGGCCTTTCCTTTCGCGTTGCAGAAGAAATTTCCCGTAGAGTTTGCGATGCGGGAATAATTAAGTCGTGCGGAAGGAAATTTAAAACGACCAATTTCATCGTTTTTTAATCCTTTTCGGGTTAGCCTGCATGCAGACGAAAGCAGCAGGAGGTTGCGGCCGTGTATATGAAGATCACCGAGCGTGCCCCATCGCGTCGAATTTCCGATGTCCTCGAATTCGACCTCGGCCCCCGCATGGGTTTCGAACACCATTCGCCCGTTGTGGATGAGCTTGCGGGCCATCACGGCGTTCTGGCGCAGCTGAGAAAGCTTGGCAGCCGTCTGCTGACCCGGGACCGGGGTGATGTGCGACCGCGCCGCCGGCCGTCGGCCGCGGCCCTGCTTTCGCCCGCCGACCCCGGGGTTTTCAGCCTTTGGGAGCGCCGGGCCGTTGCTGCCTTCGCCTCAATCCTGACCGGAAACGTCCATCAGGCAAAATATGTTGGTCTGTTGGCCGACAGCCATAATGACACGGGCGAGCGCGTCGGTGATCTGAGCCAGGCGGTTCTGGCCGAGGCGCATCGCCTTGCCAGTACTATGCCGCTTGACCGTTACCGGGTCGGGGATCGTCTGCGCGAAAGGCTGAATGACCGTGTCGCGGCAGCGCTGGAACATGTCTGGCAGATTCTCCACGGTCTTTCTGGCACCGGGGCAAGTCGCCAGTGCCTGTCTCGCGTCGGCTGGAGCGAGGATGACATTGTTTCGCTGGAACATGTCGTCAGCCTTTTTTCACCGATGAGCGTGATCCGGCACTGATCTGCCCAACAGAAACCCGGGCTAAACAGGCAGAGCTGAAAGGCCCGGTGCGGCACCCGCACGATGGGTGCTGCAAAAGGGCGGCCGAGGGATAGAACGAACTGCCTGGCGGCTGCGCCGGGCCTGGAGATGCAGCGCGACCCGGCTTGCCGTATCCGCCCGGCGCGGGCTTGCAGGTTTTGTAACCGTGCAGCCTGCCTCGGCCTTTGGCCCTAAGGTCAGGCCCCGTAAACGCGGCTGATGAGCGTGCTATGCTGTGATTCACGTTTCCACCTAAGGGAGGGATCATACTGGTTGACCGATGAGCAGATGGAGCGTCTGCGACAGTTTTTTCCAAAGTCACGAGGCAGGTCTCGCTTTGACGACTGACGCGTGCTGAGCGGTATGATCTTTATTCAGCGCAACGGGTTGATGCGGAAACACGCACCTGCCGCCTCTGGTCCCGCGAAGACGCTCTACAACCGCTGGAAGTGCTGGAGCCGAATGGGAGTGTTCGCTACCAGCATGACCGAACTGGCGGGCAGGCGCAGGAAACCGATATGATGATGATCGATGCGACACATCTGAAAACGCACCGGACGGCGTTGAGCCTGGCGCTCCAAAAGAGGGACGCGGACGGCTGATCGGGCGCTCCCAGGGCTGGCTGAACTCGAAGTTGCATGTTCTGGCCAATGCCAAGGGTCGCGCGATCAGGCTGTTTCTGTCGGCAGACCAGACCCCGGACTACATCGGTGCGCGGGCGCTGCTCTCGCAGGCGGCCTCATTGCTGGCTGACCGGGAATATGACGCCGCATGGTTCCGTAACGAACTGATCGGAATAGGCATTTCACCCTGCATCCCGCCCCGGAAAGCCCGGAATGTTCCGATCCCACACAACGCCGACCTCTGCCGCCAACGCCACAAGGTCGAGAACATGTTCGCCAGGTTGAAGGGCTGGCGTCGGATCGCAACCCGCTACGATCGCTGCCCCATCCTGTCTCTCTCCGCCTTCGCCCTGGCAGCTACCGTCATTTGCTGGTTATGAGTCCTGACCGTAGGTGTTTGATCCCACAGTTTGATGGTGCGATCTTTTCTTTGGAATGGAAGGATGCCCTATGGGACAAATTCGCCATGGCAGCGCCACGATCACGCACGCTGTCCGAACAACAATACAACAATACAGCGATCGCAAGCTTCGTTCGCGCAGTTGGGCCGCGAACTGGGGATTAACCCCAAGACCGTTGCGAAGTGGCGCAAGCGCCCGACGGCCGAAGACATGAAGACAGGGCCGGCAGAGCTCCGTTCGACAGCTTTGTCCGAGGCCGGGGAGGCGATGATCGTTGCGTTCAGACGTCATACACTTCTGCCCTTAGACGATTGTCTCTACGCTCTGCAGCCTTCGATCCCCCACCTGACGCCATCAGCTGTCTGCAGCGACATGGCATCTCGCGCTTGCCTGATATGGAGAGTGACAAGCCGAAGCGGCCGGAATTCAAACGCTACCCGATCGGCTTCTTCCACATCGACATAGCTGAGGTGCAGACAGCTGAAGGTAAGCAATATTTGTTCGTCGGCATCGACCGCACGAGCAAGTTCGCCGTGACCCAACTCGTCGATAGAGCCGACATGAAGACAGCCTGGGAATTCCTTCAGCATATGCTTGAAGCCGTGCCTTACCAGGTTCACACCGTTCTCACGGTGAACCGCACCGGGTTTGCCGGAGGCTG